>JAPLHL010000388.1 GCA_026389655.1 Chloroflexota bacterium | reverse complement strand
AGTTTATTCGATGAGATGCTTGAAACGGCAGATGCACACGGCTGCCGGATACTAGGTCCCAACAGCTTCGGCAGCGCCAACGCGTTCTTTAAATTCGGTTCATCCTTTGCCAGGGTCCACATGCAGACTAACCCGGTAGGTTTGATATGCCAGTCGGGGGGCCTTTTTAACGGGTTGTCGGAGTTCAGCTTCGTTGGAAAAGCCATAGATGTAGGAAATATCTGTAACATAGATTTTGCGGATTGCCTGGAATACTTTGAGCATGATCCTGATGTAAAGGTAATAGTGCTGCATATTGAAGGTATGCCCGAGGTGCCCCGGTTTCTCAAGGTGGCAAGCCGTGTGTCGCGTCAAAAACCTATCATTGCGATAAAAACGGGAAAAAGCGAGCAGGCGGCCAGGGCTGCACAATCTCATACCGGGTCGATGGCCGGTAAAAATGAGATATGGGACGCCGCGTTGAAACAGGTGGGGATCATAACCGTCAACAGCCTGGAGGAACTTGTAGATGCCACCCGTGTGTTGTGTATGCTTCCGCCGGTAAGGAAAGCGGACGTTTGTGTGGTCACTTTCAGCGGTGGCACTGCCATCATGGCGTTGGACGGCCTGCGAGATTCGAGTTTACAGGCGGGAAGCCTTTCACCTTCAACACTGTCGGAATTGAAGAAGCTAGCACCCCCATGGTTACCAATAGGCAACCCTGTAGATTACTGGCCAATGGTCATGGGAGCAGATGACAGACTGAAAATGATGGAAGATATATTCAAAGTCGTACTTAAAGACGATAAATTCGGCAGCCTCCTGTTTATCCAGATTATACATGGTGCCGCTCAAAGCCACGAGATAATTCATTTTCTAAATAAATTGGTATCCCAATATCCGGATAAGCCTATAGTGGCTGCACTGGTGGGCCCCTATGGCGCCGAATGTGTTAAAGAACTGCAAATGGAAGGACGTGTATTGGCTTTTCATGCGCCTGAAAGGGCAGCGCGGGCCCTTGTCAGGAGCTTCCAGTATGCACAGGCACATCCTGAATTCTAAAGTACCGGACTTTGAAATAAAGTAATCTGGAAATTAATCTCAGATATAAGAAAATAATTGTTGCAAGGAGGGTCAAGGATGGCTAAATTTTATGATTTGAGTGTTCCAATTGAGGACAGCCCCAGTGAAACTCTCCGGCCTCAGGTGGTCCACGATGAACATAAAGGCCAAGCGGCAGTTATGGGTATGTTTTTTAGTGTAACGGAAAACGAATTTCCGGGGGGACTTGGTTGGGCAAGTGACACTGTCACCATGGTATCCCATGCCGGCACTCACGTTGACGCTCCCTGGCATTATTACCCCACATGCGGCGGGAAACGGGCCAAAACTATAGATGAGATGCCACTGGAATGGTTTTATCATGACGGAGTCGTGCTGGATATGCGGCACAAGCCGCGGGGGTCCGGTGTAACTACCCAAGACGTAAAAGACGCCTTGAAGAAGATTAACTATAAATTGAAGGAATGGGACATTGTTATGATCCAGACCGGCGCTGATAAGCTATGGGGCAAGAAGGAGTATTTCGACGCGGGCTGCGGCATGCTGGCCGAATCGACGGCCTGGATAATCGACCAGGGTATCATGGTTATGGGGATAGACGCATGGGGTTGGGACAGGCCTTTTTGGGCCATTA
>JAPLHL010000047.1 GCA_026389655.1 Chloroflexota bacterium | reverse complement strand
AAGGAGGCCACCGGCTCGGCGAGTCTGGTAGGCCTGATGATGATGTTTTCCAGCCTGCCGGGCGTGCTGATGGGTCCCCTGGGCGGCACGTTTGCCGACAATTTTTCCCGCAAGAAAATCCTGGTCTACGGCGACCTGATCAATGGATTATTCGTACTATCACTGGCAATATTGATGTTCGTGCTGCCTAATAACAGCGGACTGTCATTAGGCTGGCTGTTTGTGGTAGCAACTGCCGGCGCAATTATCTTTGCCTTTTTTACACCGGCTGTACAGGCCGCCATCCCGGACCTTGTTCCCGAGAACAAACTCGATGTGGCAAATTCGCTCAATCAGCTTGCTCTCTTTGTCTCCCTTTTCATAGGCATGGGGCTAGGTGGAATTCTCTATAATGCCACAGGCGCCGCCCTCCTGTTTTTAATCAACGGATTTACTTATTTCTGCGCTTCCGGCTCAGAGGCATTCATCAGGATACCACAGCCAGCGGTGGAAAAAGCTGGAAATGGCAAAGCGTTCAAAACGTTTATTTCCGATACCAAGGAAGGCCTTCAGTACGTGTGGAAGCGGAAAGGGATGAGAGTGCTTTTCATCGTAGCGGCCCTGCTATATCTTTTTATTGCGCCGATGTACATGCTGTTGCCCTTCTATGTAGAAGACTACCTTAAACTGGACGCATCCTGGTATGGCTACCTGTTGATGTCACTGGGAGTCGGATCGGCGCTGGGTTACTTGATCGCAGGCACCGCCAATGTGCGAGGCCGTGACCAGAGTAATATGATCGTTTTATCGCTGCTGGGCGCTTCGATTGCAATGGGAATAATGGGTTTTCTCACGCAGCCTTACATAGTGCTGGGTGTGATCTTCCTGGTAGGGCTGCTGGCGGGTATATTTATGGTCAAGGCTACTACGGTCCTTCAGCTCGCCTCCTCGAGTGATATCAGGGGCAGAGTATTCGGGTTGCTGGCCACGCTCACCAGCGGACTGGCGCCGTTGGGATGGGGAATAGCAGGCGTAATTGCGGACCTGGCCAATCAAAATATCCCGGCAATCTATGCAACCTGCGGTGTGCTGATCTTAATCCTCTCAGTAGCGATGGCCTTCTCAAAGGAGACAAGGGATTTCCTGACCATCAGCGTTAATCCCAATCCGGATAAAACGCGCATGGCCAAGACTAACCCGCCTGATTAAGGCAAATTTTTGTGGTATACTTCTTAACCACAAATGAACTGGATGAACCTTATCTGCATCCCCATCGCTTACCTGCTGGGTTCCATTCCCTCTGCCTTCATCGTTGGGAAATATTACGGCAAGATTGATATCCGTGATGAGCCTGACGGCCGTATCAGCGCGGCGGCAGTGCACCGGAGGGTTGGGCTGCGACCATTCCTGATGGTAGTGATCATGGATATAGGCAAGGCCGCCCTGGCGGTATTGATTGCCCAATGGCTTAATGCTGAGCCCCTGTTTGTTATGCTGGCCGGCGTCGTTGCGATAGCCGCTCACCAGTGGTCTATATTTCTCAAATTCCAGGGAGGATTGGGCTCCACCACGATGGGTGGTGTGCTGGTTTGTGTAGCCACAGTGCCGACTGTGATAGGGGCCCTTGTAGCTTCACTTATGGTATACAAAACGAAGAAATCCACTGTCAGCTTTGCAGTTGGCATTCTTACGATAGTCACCTTGCTTTTTGCCATGCAGTGGTCTAATATCCCGTCTCTGCCCATTCTTATCGCTTCCCCCTCGCTTCCCCCGCCGCTTACTGCTTATCACCTCTTGATTGTTTATCCCCTCGTCCTTTTGCTGATGATGGCGCTAAAAAATGTTCAGATAAAATACAGGCCCGGCGCTCCATTAAAGACAAAATAAGTGCTAATATACATAAGCGATGAGTTATTATAGCCAGGCTGCTAACGGCTTTCTTGCATATAAGGCCATTTGGGTACCGCTGATTGCGTGGTTCGTTGCGCAGGCGGGTAAAGTCATAATCAATCTCATTCGCAAGAAACACCTGGACCTCTCTTTAATATACAGCCCCGGCGGCATGCCCAGCGCCCACTCTGCTCTTATGACGGCACTGGCTACCACGCTCGGCTTAATGTACGGGTTTGACTCGCCTTTATTCGCAATATCTCTGGCAGTTGCTTTCATCGTGATGTACGACGCTGCCGGCGTCAGGCGGACGGTCGGCCACCAGTCCACTGTACTGAATCAAATGCTGGACGAACTCTTTAAAGGCAATAAGGAATTCTCACAGCGTCTGGGTGAAATCATTGGCCATACCAAGTGGGAGGTCTTCGTGGGCGCACTGCTGGGCATTGCATTCGGCCTGATTTTCAGCTGGCCATGGTAATTTACCGTAAAAATATTATTAAATATTTTTAGGAAGTTTTAACAAACAGCAATGGCTGCTTTAGGAAATTTTATCCGTCAATCGGTTGATTCAACGTAAAAATGCCTGTAAATTTGCTCATTAGTCATATCCCCGATGAACCCGTTCTCTATATAGTGCTGGGGCTCTGCCTTATCACTCTGCTCGTGCTTATCCTGCCTTTCATCGTTAAAAAGGTGGAAGAAAACCTGGAACTATTCTTTGTCATCATGGGCGTTTGTGCGGTGACAATATCGGGACTATGGAGTTGGGAGCTGGTTATCGAGGCGCTAAAGGCGCCGGTAGTAATAGGTACGGTCCCGGTTGGCATATTCCAGGTGGTACTGGTCTTCGGGTTACTTATCCATTATTTCAACCGTTCGTTTTGCCGGTTTGTTTTGACGGTGGCATCAAAGCTGGGGTGGAGACTATTTACTTTCCTGCTGATTTTCCTCCGTTGGACAAGAAAGAAAAGATTAAATTTGCAGTGGTTGCATGCTTTGCAGCGGGGTTGGGCGCCGTCCTGACACCGGTGGGTGAACCTCTCTCGACAATACTTGTGAACAAGCTGTCCGGAGCTCCTTATCACGCAGGATTCCTGTTCCCTCTGCAGGTATTCGGTATTTACGTCATACCGGGTGTATTGGTTATTGCCCTGTTCGGCGCATTTTATATAGGTAGGAATGTGGATTTGAAAAATTTCAGCCACGAGGTTGAATACTCGGAAACGCTGAAAACCGTTATCCTAAGGGCGATCAGGGTGTTTCTCTTTGTCGCAGCGCTGGTCTTGCTGGGAGAAGGAATGAAGCCATTAATAGTCTGGTATATAGTGCATGTGCCCGCCTGGATTCTGTATTGGATAAACATGGTGTCGGCCATCCTGGACAATGCAACGCTGACCGCTATGGAAATAGATGCTACGATGACGCTGTCCCAGATAACCGGAATAATCATGGGATTATTGATAGCCGGCGGGATGCTGATACCGGGGAATATCCCGAATATTGTAGCGGCAGGCAGACTAAAGATCAGTATGAAGGAGTGGGCGGTAATCGGTGTACCGATGGGTCTCGTTATAATGGCGATCTACTTTCTTGTTCTGTTGCCCCATTTTATTAGTTAGGCTGTCATTTATTTATATCAGTCAATTGATTGGACAAAGCCTGAATTTTCAAGTAATCTAATCAATTGGCGTCAGCTACGATTACCGTGGAAAATTCCGGTTATAAAGTAATATTATTACATAACTATTGAAACACAACTACGGAGGTACTCATGGACAAGGTGTTTGCTTCTGCCGAGGCTGCAATTGATGATGTCTTTGATGGGGCAGTAATTGCTTTCTCTGCCTTCTTTTCCGCAGGTAGGCCTCTTGAGTTGACGAAGGCGCTGGCTAGAAAAGGCGTGAAAAACCTGACAATTGTCGTGATGCAGGTAGGTGTGGGCAATGAAGAATTACTGGAGCTGGTAGCAAACGGCCAGGTAAGAAAAGCGATCTGCAATTACCCTTTTCCGAGATCTGCTACCAGGGGGCTGGAGCACCGCTTTGAGCAGGCGGTGCGCAAGGGTCAGATAGAGATGGAAGTATATCCGATGGGAACGTTTGCAGAAAAACTGCGCTGTGCGGGCGCAGGGATACCGGCATTCTATACTCCTGCCGGAGTTGGTACTGTAGTGGGGGAGGGCAAGGAAGTCAGAGTTTTTAACGGGACTGAGGCATTGCTCGAAACAGCGTTACCTGTAGATTTTGCATTTGTGCATGCCTGGAAGGGGGATAGGGAGGGTAACCTCGTATATCACTACACGGCTTATAATTACAACAATGTCATGGCAATGGCCGGAAAGGTGACGATCGCCGAAGTGGAGACACTGGTTGAGCCAGGTGAGCTCGACTCCAATTTCATTCATACACCGGGTATATTCGTTAAACGCGTGGTCGAGACCGGTAAACCTGAGCTCGGGCAGTCATTAATATAGTGAGGCTAACATG
Source organism: Chloroflexota bacterium (assembly GCA_026389655.1). GTDB lineage: Bacteria > Chloroflexota > Dehalococcoidia > GIF9 > UBA5629 > JAFGLP01. The sequence goes on along the minus strand of JAPLHL010000047.1, from coordinate 15,260 downwards.
AGTAAGATGAAGAAAGTCGTTATTCCCGGGATACCTCCGCTGGAGCGCGAGATGATCGCTCTGAGAATCGCCAACATGCTTGAAGATGGCTCATATGTTAACCTCGGTATTGGAATACCCACACTGGTCTCCAACTGGATAGAAGGCAGGGACATCATCCTGCAGGCTGAGGTAGGCATGCTCAAGTGCGGACCACTGGCAGAGGAAGATAACATCGATCAGGACCGCATTAATGCCAGTTGCCAGCATGTCTGTGAATTGCCAGGATCCAGCTATTTTGGGATAGAGACATCCTTTGCCATGATTCGCGGCGGGCGCATGGATGTAGCTGTACTGGGAGCATTGCAGGTGTCAGCCAAAGGTGATCTGGCAGGATGGAACAATCCGGCCCGCGGCCTTGGGAAAATGGGCAATATAGGCGGCTCGATGGACCTGGCTGTCGGCGCAAAGAAGCTGATAGTCGCTATGGAGCACTTCACTACGGACGGTGACCCTAAGATTGTCATGGAGTGCACATACCCTTTAACCGCCAAATCGTGTGTCGATATAATTGTTACCAATTATGCGGTTATCGAAGTGACGCCAAAGGGGCTGATACTAAAAGAGGCTATCCCCGGCGTGACTACGGAAGATATCAAGAAAATGACCGCCGCACCTCTTATTATTGCTGAGGATTTCAAGGAAATGGAGCTTTAGGCCGGTTTTGCAAATGCCATCGACTGAGACTAAAATTAATCTCTGGAGGAACTATACAATGGCAAATCAAATGGGGAAAAAATACGTATGCACCGTATGCGGTTCTGAGTTTATTGTGACCAAGGGTGGCGACGGCCAGTTGATCTGCTGCAACAAGCCGATGGAACTGAAGAAATAAACTGAGGACTGCATTACAGGAGAGATAAAATGGCTCACCAGCTTGGAAAAAGATTTAAGTGTGAAGTCTGCGGAACCGAGGTGCTTTGCACCAAGGCGGGCGCCGGCACGGTGGTTTGCGACGGTAAGGAGATGGAACTTCAGAAGCCCAAAGCCCTGCCTTCTTCAGACTAGTTCTTACTTAATCGGCTCAGCATAGTTGAGAACGGGTCGGGAACCCGTCCGCTATCATTTTTATTGCATACTGTCGAGTGCGTGTCTGCATTCGTTCGATTTTTCCGGACAATATACCCGTTTAGCGATGCTATAATAGGCATTATGGCATCCCCTGAAGCACAATTGAAGCCGTTGCAGGGCGTTCGTATTATCGACCTGGCTGATGAAAAAGCCGAGTATTGTTCCAAAGTACTCGCTGACCTGGGAGCGGACGTAGTCAAGGTGGAGAGGCCGGGCGGCGATCCGTCAAGAAGCCATGGTCCATTTTCAGGTAATCTACCCGGTCCTGAACGGAGCCTTTCTTTCTGGTATAACAACAGCGGCAAGCTGGGCATTACGCTGGACCTGGAAGACCACGAAGACAAAAAGCATTTCCTTAATCTTGTTTCAACCAGTGATGCAGTAGTCGAGTCTTCGTTGCCTGGTTATCTCAAAACTCTAGGGCTCGACTATGAATCGCTTTCTTCTATTAATCCCGGCCTTATCATGGCATCGATCACCGGATTCGGCCAGACCGGTCCCAACAGCAAATATAAAACCAGCGACCTTGTAGCCTGTGCCTCGGGTGGTCAGATGTACGTGACCGGGAAGCCCGATAAAACTCCCCTTAAATCCTATGGCAACCAGTCCTATTTCCTGGCGTCGCTGTTTGCGGCCAACGGCATTATGCTGGCGCTTCGCTGGCGCGACCTTAGCGGCAAAGGCCAGCATATTGATATTTCCCTGCAGGAAGCGGTGGCAGCAGCGCTGGAGCATGTACTGATACAATATTTTAATGAAGGAATAGTCCCTTGCAGGCAGGGTGCCCTTCAATGGAATTGCTCATCCGACCTGTTCCCCTGCCGTGATAAATTTGTCCTTTTGACGTTCAACCGAGAGTGGGAAACGCTGGTTGAGCTGCTCGATCAAAAGCATATGGCCGCAGATCTCACGCAAGCAGCCTGGCGTGATGAAGAGTTCCGCAAACAGCATATCGAAAATATCCAGGACATCTTTTCCTTCTGGACCTGCATGCAAAATAGCCATGAGGTCTTTGAGTTGGGCCAATCCATGCGGTTTCCCTGGGCTATCGTGAACTCGATCGAAGATGTGATGGAAAATGAACAGTTAGGCAGCAGGGGTTTCTTTATACCTGCACAACACCCTGAAGCAAATAACAAATTCAATGTGCCCGGACCTGTTATATGCTTCAACGGTTCTAATGATCTCAAGTGGCAGAGGCCGCCTATCGCCGGGGAACACAATGCGATGTTACCGCAGCTTGTAATAAGAACTGCATCCACTCATCCGGCTGGTGCGCAGGGCAATCAAAACTCGAAGTTACCACTTGAAGGTGTGAGGGTGCTGGATTTTACCTGGATGCTGGCCGGGCCTTATGCTACCAGGACGCTGGCTGATTTTGGCGCCGAGGTCATCAAAGTGCAGTCTCGTAAAATAGCGACGGGCGCCGAGCAAAATGATACGGCCTATTTCGCCAACTGGAACCGCAACAAGCTGAGCATCACACTGGATTTAAGCAGGCCTGAGGCGCGTGAACTGGCGCTTGACCTTGTGAAAAAGTGTGATGTAGTCATCGAAAATTTTACACCCAGGGTGATGGATAACTGGGGTTTAAACTACGATAAGCTGAAGCAGGTCAATCCCAGCCTGGTAATGGTCAGTCTGTCCGGGTTTGGCCATAATGGCCCGTGGCGTGATTTCGCAGCTCTTGGTCCGACAGAGCACGCGTTGTCAGGTCTAACGGATTTGACCGCTTATATTAACGGAAAGTCTTGCAGCATCGGTTTTGCCTATGCCGACCACATATCCGGACTGTACGCCTCGCTGGCTGTGCTGTCGGCATTGCAGCTAAGGGATTCTACCGGTACCGGAGTACATGTGGACATTTCGGAGCTTGAGGCTACCTGCAGCCTGCTGGGGCCGTCTTTAATTGATTATTCTCTTAATGGTAACTCTGTGAAGCCGGTGGGAAATGGGCCAATGTGGCAGATTGCTGCCCCACATGGATGTTATCCCTGCAAAGGTGAGGACCGCTGGTGTGTTATCGCTGTTTTCTCTGAAGAGGAATGGCAGTCACTATGCAGTGTCATGGGCCATCCTGCGTGGTCGCGGGAAGGCAGGTTCGACAGTGTGCAAGGCCGTTCTGATAGCTCTGAAGAGCTGGATGTTCTTTTGGCCGGATGGACTGCCGGTTACGCACCTCAAGACCTCGTGAAAATGTTACAGGGTGCCGGTATTCCTGCAGCAGTTGTCAGCGACGCCAGCGACCTGGCAAAAGACCCTCATCTGGCTGCCCGCGGCTTCTTCATCGATCTGGAGCATCCCGTGTTGGGCACAATACGCTCCGATTCTAATCCGATCAGGCTGAGCGCAACCCCGGCCCGTTATGAAAAGTCTGCACCTTTACTGGGCGCTGACAACAGCCGTGTTTTTACTGAATTACTGGGAATGGACGCAAGGACATTCCAGACCTATGTCGAGGGCGGTATTATCGCTTAGAGCCGGGCAATGCAAGCTGGTTTGAAGCCGCTGCCCTATTCGATCAATGCGGTTGACATCGGATATTTGGCAGGATAGACTGGCGCGGATTATTTCAGCGATATGAGGAGGTGCCTGATGTTTTTATTTAATCCTAAAGCCTATGACCGGGCCCACATGGACAATGAATCCAGGGAGATCATGCTCAAAACTATCGATTTCTTTGAAAAGAAAGGTTTGAAGAAGATCAAAGAAGATGACCAGGCTGCTATCTGGTATGAGGACTTCCTTGATTTTCTCAAGAAGGAAAAAACCTTCGCCAGGCTGCTTACACCCAAGGGTTATGGGGCCCCTGATTCTCGCTGGGATATGTGGCGCATCGAGGAATACAACGAACTACTCTCATTTTACGGGTTGTGTTACTGGTATGCGTGGCAAGTGACGATACTGGGCCTCGGTCCAATCTGGATGGGCAATAATGAAGATGTCAAACATAAGACCGCCAAATTACTGGAAGAGGGAGGCATCTTCGCCTTCGGTCTCTCCGAGAAGGCACATGGCGCCGACCTTTATTCATCCGAGATGATGTTGTACCCGCAGCCGGACGGCAGTTTCCTTGCCCGGGGTAGTAAATACTACATCGGCAACGGCAATGCTGCCGCCCTTGTATCAACTTTCGGAAAAATACAGGGCACCGGCGAATATGTATTTTTCGTAGTAGATCCAAAGCATCCCAAATATGAATGCGTTAAAAAGATTGACACATCAGGTGTAAGGCAGGCCTACGTGTCAGAGTACAAACTGAGCGATTATCCCATCACAGAGAAGGATATTTTATCGCGTGGGCAGCTTGCCTGGGATTCATCGCTAAATACTGTAAACGTCGGGAAATTCGAGTTGGGATGGGCTTCTATCGGCATTTGTACCCATTGCTTCTACGAGGCTCTCAACCATGCCGCCTCGCGGCAGTTATACGGCCAGCTGGTTACCGATTTTCCCCATGTAAAAAAGCTCTTCACGGAGGCTTATGCGAGGCTGGTGGCCATGAAGCTAGTCGCTCTACGGGCAGGCGATTATCTCAAAGCGGCCTCTAATATGGACCGCCGTTACCTGCTGTACAATCCCATCGTTAAGATGAAAGTGACCACACAGGGAGAGAAAGTTATACAGATGTTGCACGATGTAATTGCGGCTAAGGGCTTCGAACAGGACACGTATTTCGAGATGGCAGTCCGCGATATTGGCATGCTGCCCAAGCTGGAAGGTACCACGCATGTTAATATGGCTCTCATTATCAAGTTCATCCAAAACTATCTCTTCAATAAAGATGAATACCCTAACGTGCCTGTGGGAAGCGAAAATTCAGACGACGGTTACCTGTTCAAACAGTATGCCGGAGGACTTAGTAAAGTTACATTCCCCGATTACCGCAAGGCTTATGAAGGTGTGGATATAGCCAATTTCAACGTTTTCAAACAGCAGGTGGAGACATTCCGGGAGATGCTAAAGAAGACGCCGCCCTCCAAAGAGCAAGGCAAGAACGTGGACTATAGTATGGCTATGGGCGAGATGTTCACACTTATCCCATATGCTCAGCTTATTCTGGAAAATATGAGAAACTACAAGATAGATGAGCCTACTGTGGATGAGATCTTCAACTTTATGGTGCGGGACTTTTCCCAGTATGCCCTGTCGGTTTACTCGAATTTCGAAAACAGCCCTGAGCAGGAAGCATACCTTAAGGAATTGATAAAGAAGCCTGTCATCAACGATGAAAAATTCAAAGATGTCTGGGAGAAGAATGTACTGAGCTTGAAAGATAAATACGTGATGAATGAATAGGCGCCGGAGTATCGTTGATAATTAGCCTGTACTGGTACGACGATATACCACCTTTCCTCCCAGTATAGTCATATCTACCTTCGTGTCCGCTATTTCATCCTGGCTTGCATTGCCGGAGTCCATATTCAATATGACCAGGTCGGCATATTTACCTCGCGTTATTGTTCCTAACTGCCTTTCCTGGAAACATGAGTAAGCGGCGTTACCAGTATAGAAACTTAGGGCATCAATAAAGGAAACTGCTTCTTTTTTCAAGACTACCTGCCCGGTTTCCGCTTTACGCGCGATTGCCGAATAAATTCCCTTGAGTGGGTCCGGTGGCACTACGGGGGCATCGGAACCCGCTGCTATTCTCAAGCCTGCCTGAAGCATGGTATTCAATGCATACAGGTGCTTTCTCTGGCTGGCATGTACGGTAGCCAGGTATCTTTCTCCGGAATAATATATGAATGACGGGTTGGTAACTATTACCGCACCTAGCTTAGCCAATTTTCCAGCATTATCTGCCGTGCATATCGAGCAGTGCTCGATCCTGTGCCGGTGGCCATGAAGGGGGTATTTTTCGAGAGCGAAGATCAGTGCCTTTATGGCAGCATCTATGGTAGTCTCTTCTACAGCGTGTATCGCTACCTGCAAATGCCTGTCATGTATCGCAGCTATCATTTTGTTTAGCTCGGCCTGTGGAGGGTTGAGGCAACCACGTACTTCGTCCAGAACGATCTTGACTGCGCCGCTGCGGAGGCCGCTTCGCTTATCGTGAAGCGGCAATATCTCAACCTGTTCCGGGCCGAACATGAGCATTGTCCTGGGGGCGAACAGCCCTCTTTTTTTCCAGTCAAGGAATTGCCTCCAGCGGTTAAGATCATTTCCCGGCGAGGCATCCTGTACAGAAGTAACTCCAAGACTTACCAATGCCTTGCCGGCATATTTAATAGCCATATCAAGCTCATTGTCACTTAAAGGAGGGACCACGTTTGCGAGGTATCTGCCCATACCAAAAAGCAAACCATTGGGTTCTCCCGTATCCAGGTCCCTGTCGATCATGCCTCCCGGCGGCTCCTCTAACTCGTTGGTAATACCGGCGATGGCCATAGCAGGTGTATTAAGCACATAGGCATGCCCGCTACGGTGCATCAGTTTAACGGGGTAGGCTATGGTGGCCCGGTCGAGATCATGCCTGGTGGGGGGCCTTGTCTCTGACAGGTAAAACTCATTGTAGCCAGTACAGCGGATCCAGCTACCGGCAGGAGCCATAGATGCGGCCCGTTTAATTTTCTGGACCATATCATCAATGGAATGTACAGAGGATGGGCTGACGTCAACGTTAACCAGGCTTTCAGCATAGCCCACTACATGGCAGTGGGCATCGTGGAAACCCGGGATGACGGTCTTCCCCGCACAGTCGATCACAAGGGCCCTTGGAGACGTCAGGCTACGGTCGAAGTCCAGGTTGCTGACTTTCAGGATGTGATCGCCTCTAATGTAGATAGTCAAAGCATCAGGGTAGCGCGGATCGAGCGTCACCGCCCTGGCGTTGCAAAGTACGAGGTCGGCTTTAGTATCTGCCATCCCGGATTTCCTGAAAATACGTATTCAGACCTTGATAAAACGACCGGGCGTTATCGTCCAAATCAGGCGGCGCCATCAAATCTGCTTCTGAAGGGTAATATAATTCCTCTTCTCCCGTAGGCAGAACGGGCAATACGGTATCCGATTCTCCATCCCAGCTTTCATTCACAGGCAGGCCGATACGGCCAAGGGGTGGATCGACAGTGGCGTCTACCAGCACGTAACGGCCGTTGATTTCAACCTTGCAGGCCAGGTGACTGGCAGGGGCCATCTTTAGTGCCAGTTTCCACAACTCCTTCGGGTAAAGCTCCTCAAATTCGGCCCAGCGGTAAGGATAGACCCCGTAAAGCACATTTAACCCGAGCATCCTGTACATGTTGCACATAAGAAAGTGTTTAGGTGTGCATGAGCCCATGTTCGTTTCGAATATCCGCAGGTAGTTGGTAGGATCGTTGAGCTCAGGCAAAATGCCGTAGGGTATATCACGTATTTTGCAGTATATGGCGATCATCGCCTCCCGCCCGCTTTTGCCAGCCGTCCACTCCCTGAGCTTGCTGTCGATGATACTGTTCATGGGCATAAATAGGTACTGTGTCCTTTCGAATCTAATACCAGATCAAATTCATTATAGCAGACGCTTCCAGCAACATGGGCAATTATCGTCATCATGCGGTCCGATTCGTTTTGAGATTCTCTATTGACTTGAGATAAGCGCTCAAATAGAATGCGGGTTGCATGATAAGGAAGGTGAAGCATGGATATAATCGATGCGATCAATTCAAGACAAAGCGTAAGGGCATTTAAGCCGGACCAGGTGCCGCGTAAGGTACTGGAAGAATTACTGACCGTCTCACAGCGTTCCCCGTCGTGGGCTAACACGCAGACATGGGAGTTTGCAGTGGTGGGCAGCGATGTTTTGAAGGACCTGAGAGAAACGCTTGCGAAGAGAGCGTTTGCACAGGACGAACGCAATGCGGACATACCATATCCTGAATGGAAGGGACAATATAAGGAGAGGCGCAGCCGCAATGGGCACAAGTTATACGACCTTCTTGGCATAAAGAGGGATGACATGGAAGCGCAATTGAACTGGTTCGTGAGCATGTACCGCTTCTTCGATGCCCCGAATGCCATCTATATTTACACTGAGAAGGGCGTTAGCAATTGGGCCATTTTCAACAGCGGATTGATGGCACAGACCATAAGCCTGGCGGCGTTGAACTATGGGCTTGGTTCAATAATGCTGGCTGCCGGGGTCAGTTATCCGGATACCGTCAAGAAGAAGCTGAATATTCCTGAATCCAAACAGATCGTAATCGCCATGGCTATCGGTTACCCTGATATGGAAGCGAAGGTAAATAAATTCCGCACTGAACGTGTGCCGCTTGCGGAGATATGTTCCTGGCACGGGGTATGATTGTCTTTTTATTTTTAATTGGAATACTGATATGATATTTCATCTATCAAATGGAGAAGCACATGAATCGAATTAATACACGGACTGCTACTTTAATAGATGCTGTCATCCCAGGAAGCGGCATTCTGAGAGAAGTAGCACTTATAGTTAGTTTTGCATGTATTACAGCTTTGTTCGCCCAGGTGAGCTTTTGGATAGGCATTGTCCCGATTACCGGCCAGACTTTCGGCGCCATAGTAGCGGGCGCCGTTCTGGGAAGCAGGCGGGGAGCTTTGAGCCAGTTAAGCTATCTGCTTATTGGAGCGACCGGTTTACCTTTCTGGTTTGCCCTGGGTGGCCCCGTTGGAATTGCCAGGCTTATTGGGCCGACTGCCGGATACCTGTACGGCTTTATTGCCGAGGCATTTGTCATCGGATGGCTGATGGAAAACGGGTGGAGTAAAATACTTTATAAGATTATTCCGGCGATGCTACTTGGCGAGGTAGTTCTTTACGCTTGCGGTCTGGCGTGGCTTGCGACATTTGTTCCGGCCAATAAATTGCTGCAGAGCGGACTCTATCCCTTTATAGCCGGCGACCTGATCAAAATGGCCCTGGCTACGGCTGCGCTGCCGGCAGGCTGGGCTATCGTTGACAGAATTAAACAACAATAAGTGCCCGCGTGCGCAGCACTTTTTATGAAAGTTCGCATGTGCCTCTTGCGCGACCCGGGTTGACTGTATATACTTGCGCTGAAACAGAGCTATTTTACGGGAGGTTGGTATGAGCGAAACCGCGAATTACGATCTGAAATCAGTGAAGTTGCCGAGGTTGACAGGCGGGCAGTTGTCCTTTGTCGCAAATGCAGTGGAGAATGCTGCTCTGAAGGCCGCAATTATGCCTTCGATGTTGAAGACGGGAGGTATTGAAGGATTTCGCTCACTAGCCCCTGAAGAAGCCCCGACAGTGTTTCCCATATTCTTTACCGGAAAACCAGCCGAGACCCTGGACGGCCCTGACTTGAAGGCGCTGGATAAAATCGAGGGCGGCAAGTCGGCAGTCCCGTACAGGAGGTCGAGGGACTATTCAAAAGCTTACCACGATGGAAAAATCAGCCCTGAAGATGTAGCCAGGCACGCGCTGGATGCGATCAAACAGGCTGACAACGGCGATTTGAAACTGCGCCCCTTCATTGCCGTGAACGAAGGTGACGTTATGCACCAGGCGCAGGCGTCGGCGGAACGCTGGAAGAATAAGAAACCTCTGAGTGTACTGGACGGTGTACCGGTAGCAGTCAAGGATGAGGTGGATATGGTACCTTACCCCACAACGGTAGGTACGCGCTTTCTGGGAAAAGCGCCTGCGAAACAGGATGCCACAGTAGTCGCGCGGTTGCGTGCAGCGGGAGCTTTATTACTGGGCAAGGCTAATATGCACGAGATAGGTATTAATCCGGACGGGCTCAATGTGAACTTCGGTTCGACACGCAATCCCTTTAACCCCAAGTATGATACGGGAGGCAGTTCCAGCGGTCCGGCTACGGCTGTTTCGGCCGGTATTTGCCCCTTTGCTGTCGGCGCTGATGGAGGCGGATCGATTCGTGTTCCTGCTGCTCTGTGCGGGATTGTTGGCCTCAAACCGACCTTTGGGCGTTTGAGCGAGTTCGGCGCAGCACCGCTCTGCTGGAGCGTTGCACACGTCGGGCCACTGGCGGCAACGGTTGAGGATACGGCCATATCTTATGCCTGCATGGCAGGCCCCGACATTAAGGAACCGAATTCTTTGCATCAACCAGCGGCAATTCTGGACGGATGGAACAAAACAGACCTAAAGGGCATAACCCTGGGAGTTTACAAGCCCTGGTTTGAACATGCGTCGCCTGATGTGGTGCGGGTCTGCCGGGGCCTCCTTGAGAAGCTGGAGGGAGCGGGAGCGCAGATCAAGGAGATTACTATACCCGGTCTGGATACGATGCGTATTGCGCACGTAATCACCATACTGGGAGAGATGTCGTCTTCCATGAGCAACTATCCTGCCAACATGCGTGATTTTGGCGCAGAGGTGCGCGTTAGCCTGGCGTTGGGGCGCGAGTTCATGGCCAATGATTATCTGAAAGCCCAGCGGCTGCGTACCCGGGCAATGAATACTTTTAAAGACATTTACAAGGAAGTCGATGCCATCATAACACCGGCCACCGCTATCGCAGCACCTGAGGTATCGGTCAAAGACGCTGCCGGAGGCTGGTCCGACCTTTCCAGTACCACCGAAGTAATGCGCTTCGCCTTCCCAGGCAACCTGGCGGGCCTGCCGGCCATTACTTTTCCCGCCGGATATGACAGCCTGGGCCTGCCGGTTGGTATGCAGGCCATGGGACGGTGGTGGGAAGAGAATGTCTTGCTGCGTATAGCATATAACGCTGAACAACTGGTGGAACGCAGAAAGCCGGCCATAATGTTTGAATTACTGTAGTTAGCGAATGGCGAATCTAGGTAATTAAATGGGAAAGCCTGCTTTCCAGCTTCAGCCCTTCATTGAGCGGCAGGTCGAGTCCCCTTGATACTGCCTGCTTGAGCGCTCTAACCGCCCGTTGATCTAAATTGACTATTTTTTCAGCCAGCGCCTCCGCTTGAGGCAGCAAATCTGAGCGCTGCACGACCCGGTTCACCAGCTTCATTTCCAGCGCTTCAGCGGCCTGGATGCGGCGGCCGGTCAGGAACATATCGAGAGCCGGGCCCGGGCCGATGGCACGGGGCACGGTCTGCGTAGCTCCCGCCGCAGGAATAATGCCCAAAGCCACCTCGGGCAGGCCAAACACCGCATCTTCCGAGGCTATTTTCATGTCGCAGCTCATAGCCATCTCTATGCCGGACCCGAATACATAACCGTGCAGGGCGGCTATTACGGGTTGAGGAAGGCTGAGGAAAAGTCCCCACACATCCCTCCTCCAGCGAACATGGCGTGCGCCAGCGGGCGATGGAGCGGAGAGGAATTCAGAAAGGTCGGCCCCGGCGCAGAAGGCTTTTTCACCTGCGCCACTCAATATCACGGCATGGACTTCGGTGTCCCACTTAATAGCACCAAGCACCTCGAAAAGCTCATCGCGCATGCAGATATTGTAGATATTCAGGACGTGCGGGCGGTTAAGCGTGATATAGGCTATGTGGCCCTTTTTCTCGTAAATAATGGTCTCGTAGCCGGCCATGTCCGTTGTCTTACCTGCCCTTGAAATGCGGCTTGCGCTTTTCTTTGAAGGCAGTAATGCCCTCGGTCCTGTCTTCAGTCGTGTGCAGCAGGAAATAGAGGTCGGCTTCCAGCCTCAGGCCCTGGTCCAGCGTCATATCCAGTCCCTTCAGCGCAGCTTCCTTGCAGTATTTGAGGGACAGGGCGGCTTTGGCTGCCATCTCTTTCCCCATCTCCAGCACGGCGGGCATCAGCTTTTTATCAGCTGTTACCCTGCTTACAAGACCGATGCGATAGGCCTCGTCAGCCCATATGGCCTCACCTGTCAGCATTAGCTCAATAGCCCTGGCCCGGCCAATCAGCCGGGGCAATCTCTGCGTGGCGCCGTCCGACGGTATAAGCCCCTTTTCGATATAAGGAAGCGAGAAGCGTGCACTGGCGGAGGCTATCCTGATATCGCAGGCAAGCGCCAGCTCAAAACCAACTCCTGTGGCATCACCATTTATGGCGGCGATCACCGGGCATTCCAATGCAGCAACCGGAATGGATAGTGAATAGATGCTGTCCTTTACCCTACCGGGCAACCCCGTGCAGAAGGCCTTCCCCTCAGCCCCGGTAATAATTACCACCCTTACAGCAGTATCCAGGTTTATTTCCTCGCAGGCAGCGCAAAGCTCCTGCGCCAGTGCAGCGCCGGCAACATTGTTCTTGCCGGCGCCGTTAATAGTCAGAAGGATAAGCCCTTCGATTGGACGCGATATTTCTAGCTTCTTGTTCATAGGTCAGCTATATTACAGCATTTTAACCTGTGCTACCAGTCCCCTGGCCTTGAAATCCTCGATTTGTTCTTTTGTATAGCTGCTCTCAGCCAGGACCTTGATGCCGTGTGAAGCTCCTGCAGACATGTAGGCACATCCTTTTATTTCAGTAAAAGGGTTGACGAGTTTTGAATCAGCCTTATATAAAAGCAAATCATTTCGCCGTAGTTATCGATCGGGATGCGTTCGTTGATCCCGTGGATAGCGGCCATTTCGGCGGCAGGAACGCGCTGGGGAACGAAACGATAACAGCATGGGGAGAGGCCGGTAAAATAGGTGCAGTCTGTCCTGCCCAGCACGAGCATGGGTGTTACAAGCGCGTCGGGCATGATCTCGCGAACTGTCTGCGTTAATACCTCGAAGCTCCATCCGACGGTTGGTGAAACAGGCGACGGTTCGAAGCTGCTCAATGTAACCGGCGTGATATTTACGCGTGGGTCTTTGATAACTTCCGTAACACGATCGGTCACACTTTTTATAGACTCGCCCTGCAATATCCGGCAGTTTATCGTAGCCCTGGCCAGCATGGGCAAGATATTGTCCTGCTGGCTGCCCTCGAACATGGTAGGTGCAACGGTTGTCCGCACGGATGCGTTTGTTGTCGGGTTTGATGAAAGTTTTGCCTTCACAACCGGGCCAAGCAGCCACAAATTGGCGAAAATCATTTTATTCAGTCCCCGCATTTCCGGGCCGAGATATTCAAATAGTCCCCTGGTTGGGGTAGTCATGCGCGTGCGGAATGGATTATTCTGGAGTTTGTTAATAGCTGCCGCTAGTATACCAACGGTCGTTTCCCGCGGCGGGCTGGAAGCGTGGCCGCCTTTACCTTCGGCTGTAAGTTCCAGCGTGAGGTAGCCTTTTTCGGCCGTACCGATCAGGGCAACCCATCCGGATATGCCGGGTACCACACCGTTCGTGGCTACCATGCCTTCATCGAGAACAAATTCGAATTGTATTCCCTGTGTCCTGAGATACTCAGCAATTTTGCCGGCGCCTTCCCGGCCGCCGACCTCTTCATCGAAGCCAGATGCCAGGTATACAGAACGCGATGGTTTGTAGCCCTCTTTGAGCAGGAATTCCATTGCCTCCAGGATACTCATGAGGCTGCCCTTGTTATCCATGGTCCCGCGGCCCCATATATAATTTTCGGCGATAGCGCCTGAGAAGGGGGGATGTGTCCAGCCCTCGTCCCAGGCAGGCACCACGTCCTGGTGGGCCAATAGCAGGATAGGCTTTTTCCCTGTATCGCTGCCCTGCCAGACGTAAAGCAGTCCGTACTTGTTGATTGTCTCTTTTTTTAGAGTGGAATGTATGAGTGGGAATGATTTTGCAAGGAATGCCTGGAATAGGGTGAGTTGTCCATAATCTACCTGTGACTGGTCAAGGCTTGAAACGGTCTTAAATCCCACGGCTGATGACAGCCGGCCCGCCGCCTCATCAATATTTACCGGGTAAACTACCCCGGAAGAAACAGGTACCTGTTTTGTCTTGAAGCTGACTGTTCTAACAACGATGACAACCAGGAGTATGACAATCAGCACGACCAGTCATAATACCGCAATGGCCCATATTGCCATATTACCGCCTCCTCTTGTACAGTAATGTGGAAATTGTAGCACAATAAATGCTATTGCAACTATGAGGTTAATGTTGTATAGTGCCTTCAATCCACTTCCAAACAACCTGCGGCCACCGATTATAAAAGGAGGTCAATGCGATCATGAAAGATACCGACCTGGGTAAATCAAAGGAGTTAAAGACGGGTGGATGGAGCTCCCATTATGTCCTGATCGTTTGCACGCTGCTGTATGCTATCAACTACGTAGACAGGCAGGTATTCTCGGTAGTGGTGCAACCGATGAAAATGGAACTCCATTTAACTGATTTTGAATGCGGGTTGGCTTTAAGTATATGTTTAGTGGGCATGGCCCTGTTTTCCTTCCCCATCGCCCACATGGTTGACAGGTGGAGCCGTAAGAAATCCATGAGTATTATGGCCATACTCTGGAGCGGTTTTACCTTTGCCACCGGCCTGGCCACGAGTTTTATCGGCGTGATCATACCACGCGCCTTAGTCGGCGTCGGTGAGGCCGGCTTTGTACCGGGCGGCACAGCCATGGTAGGCGCCTCGTATTCCAGGGAGAACCGCGGCAAAGCTTTGGGCATATTTCATATCGCCATCCCTCTTGGCGCGGCGGTAGGTGTCATTTTAGGAGGCTATATCTCTGTGCACTATGGCTGGCGCACGCCTTTCCTCATTTTTGCCATACCAGGGATAATCCTGGGCATTATGGCCTTATTTATGAAGGACTATAAAACCGCGGAGCCGACAGGCACCGAAGGTGGTATCAAAGGATTTTACACAGCCCTGGCCCACGTTTTCAAAATACCCACCGTCCGCTGGTTCTACCCGGCGCTGGGCCTTTCCGTATTTATGTCGATGGCCGTGCTGAACTGGATGCCTGCCCTGGTAATGCGCATGCTGAATGTAAATGAGAACTTTGCCGGAAACCTGGTAGGCGGTGTCGGACTGGCGGCCATCATCGGCGCACCGCTGGGCGGCTTCCTCTCCGACTATTGGAGCAAAAAAAGCCCGCGCGGCAGGATGTACGTCCCTGCGGTAGCCAACCTGATCGGCGCCGTGCTTATAGTAATCGTAATACTGACGAAATTCAGTACCATCGGCATAGCCATTGCCGTGCTTTACGGCATTGCAGTCTCGATGGCGGTCCCGGGCTTCGCCATCGTTTCACAGGATATTGTACCCGTGGCGCATAAGGGACTTTCAATGGGACTGGTAGTATTTGCACAATACCTTTTGGGTGGCGCCTGGGGACCGGGAGTGATAGGGGCTGTTTCCGATGCTCTGGGCGGCGGAGCAGATGGAT
>JAPLHL010000166.1 GCA_026389655.1 Chloroflexota bacterium | reverse complement strand
TGGGTATCGGGAAATCCATGTCTGCCACCCACATCGGCAGAATGTCTTTTACAGCAAAAAATTTCTCAGTAAAGTCCCACTTTATCGAACCAAAACCGCGCCGTTCGATAACCTCATCGAAATCATATTGCGTCATGAGCTATATTATAACGTTTCTATTTAGAATGTCCCGTGTCAATCTTCCGCCCGGCAGCGTATAACAACGGTTTTCAGGTAAATGTACCTATCATGTTATAATTACGTCCATGTAGAAGATGTCAGTGGGCAAGACAAGAAAAGTCCTGCATTGCCCGAGTCTCCAAGTTACTTCCAGATACAAAATTCAACCCTAAAAATAACCATTAAATATGTACGCAAGGAAATCGATTAGTGAGATATAGAAAGAACGCTTTGATCTTAATACTGCTGATCATAACAGGGATATCTTCTCTGTCTGCGTGTAGCAGTGCATCCATCCCTCCAGCACAGTTCGATGTGACTTCCCTGACTATTAAACCGATACAAATAACTATTGGGGAAACTGTCAGTATTACTGCTCAAGTAGTTAATTCCGGGGGAAGTGTCGGCATTTACAGTGTAGTGCTTACAATTGACGGAGCAAAAACTGATTCAAAGACCGTTTCATTATCGCCGGGGTCAACTGAAACCGTGACCTTTTCCCTATCTGAAAACAAAGCTGGATCGTACAAAATTGCGGTGGGGGACAGCAGTTCAATTTTGACCGTGAATCCCAAAAAGGTTTCCGAGCCAACAGAATTAAAATACGATGACGGACAAGCGAACGACTATTTAGGCGTAGACAAACCATGCACAGGCTACCTGGTCGACTTTGTGCCTCCTTCAATCCCGTTTACAATCGACACGGTACGGATATTCGGACTAATTTACGGTGGCCATGGTTTTATTATCAATGACATCGACGTGCAAATTTGGGACAAAGACAAGAAGGTCATCTACAGCACCACTATGGACAAAGGGGCGTTTCCCTTATTGGCATATTTGCCATCTGATATAGAAAAACAGGGCGGCTGGGCCGATATACACATTCCAGATATCAAGGTAGATGGCAGTTTCTATATTCATGTTTATACAGGTGTAACCACGGGCCAGGGCTTCCGCATGGGTGCGGATGATAAAGTGAATACTCACTCTGATGTGACGATACGTGACAGCGCGGGTGTGGACAATTTTGCGCCCACCTGGCCTTACTCGAAAGTTCGCTGGTTTGGCGACAAGAGCCGTGTGAACTGGATGGTAAGAGTATCCGGCACAGCCTGGATTACCGAACAATAATGACCGAACGACATTATGCGCCGATAATAGCGCACGCATCAGAATGTATTCAGGCTGGTCTGCCATGAGGAACCCAACCTTGATTTTTGTAGGTGCTCACCCTGACGACGAGACATTCGCCGTCGGAGGCACTCTTGCCCAATATGTGAAAGCCGGAATCAGCGTTTATTATGCTTGCGGTACAAGGGGTGAGGCAGGATCAGTGAAACCTCAATTCATGCATGGATTTGAGAGCATAGGCGATATGCGCTGGGCGGAGTTGGAATGTGCGGCTGATGTGATTGGGTTGGCAGGGGTTATGCACCTCGGCTACCGTGATTCGGGCATGATTGGCTCCGAGGACAATAGAAACCCAGAGGCGCTGGTAAATGCGCCTGTTGATCAAGTTGCAGGTCGAATCGTAAAAATACTGCGGGATTTAAGGCCGCAGGTAGTGATAACACACGATCCCATCGGAGGATACCGGCATCCGGACCATATCGCAGTGCACAATGCGACAGTCAAGGCGTTCTATGCGGCCGGTGATCCCGGGCGATATCCTGAAGCCGGCCCTGTATTCCAACCCCAGAAGCTGTATTTCCACGTCATGCCTCGGCAGGCGTTAAAAATAGCGGTTAAAATTCTACCCATCTTCGGCAGGGACCCAAGCAAATACGGGAAAAATAAAGATATCGACCTGACGAGCCTGGCGCAAGTAGATTTTCCGATACATGCGACAGTGCGGCTCAGCAAAGAAGCAGTCGAGATACGAGAGAGGGCGAGGTCTTGCCACGCCAGCCAGATTGGCGGCCCGCCGCAATCACGTTTATTGGGACTCATTAACAAGTTTACGGGACGTAGCGACCAATATATGAGGGCCTTCCCTCCCGTAATCAAACGGCGAAAGGAATCCAATTTATTTCAGGGTGTTTTATAGGCCTGTATAACTATAAGATAATTAACTATGACGGCAATCCGGTTAGCAAACCTATCCGTTCCTGACCTTCGCTAATCTGCCAGCCATTACGGGCGTTATAGAATAAATACCACTTGCTCTCTTGCTCACGATACCTGACGTCGCAGGCATAGATATGGCTTTTTCGCCAGCCACTTGAGGGTCTGATAACCGGCTCCTGTATTAACCTGTCCCAATGTGCGCCGTCCATCGATTTAAGAACGATTATTGCGGAACCGCTTTGCTTTTTCGCTTCGTCCCAGTAGATGCCGTTTTCGAATCCAACCAGGCCATCCTCGCACTGCAGGACTTTGATAGACCCGCAGCTAAGGTTGCACCATGGGTCCTGTTGGTTCACAGTGATGACAGGTTGCGCCAACGATTTATAAGGGCCGTCGATGGACGTTGAAATTTTTTCAGGTCAGAAGACCTGCTCATAGCTATTTCAGAATACCACTTTCTGCCTTTGATCCAGGATAATACGAGTGACAGAGGTCTGTATTTTTCATAAAGCAGGTAGAATATGCCGTTTTCGCGATATAGGTATGGCCTCATGGCGTTAGCGATGACGACTCCCCGGTCGTCCCATTTAATTCCGTCTGAGGAAATAAAGTGATGGATACCCCAGACAGAATGCGCAAATAAATGCCATTTCTTATCCGGTGAATTTTCGGGAAAGGTGAATGTCGGGTCGGCCAGGACAGGTGAAAAGGCTGGATGATCGATCAGGTAGTTTTGCGAGTAATCACTCCAGCGTATCGATCTTATATCGTCGATTTTCATCTTGCCTCCCCAACTATGCAGGATACGGGATAAGCTCTATCTGCGGGATAAACCGCTCAACGTCGGAGCGGTGGCAATCTGCTGTTGCAGGAGTCAGACAAACGGCTGCTGCTGCTGCAAATCCCAGGCGCAAACCCTCTTCGATGGGCTTGTTTTCTGCCAATGCGACCGACAATCCAGCCAGTACCGCATCTCCGGCGCCCGCAGTGCTGACTACCGGTACCTTCAAGATAGGAATACGATAAGAGCGCCCGGCGAGGACGGCCAGCGCCCCCTCTGCGCCCAGCGTGATAATGAACATAGTCCCATACTTCGCATGTAGCTCCGTCCCCACACGGTAGGCAGATTCAATGGTAGTTACACTCTGGCCGGACAGCTCGGATATCTCATCAATATTCGGTTTGGCAATAGTCGGGCGTCCTTCCATACCGGCAATAAGGCCGGGACCGCTGGCGTCAAAGACCACCGGCAGACCAGCAGACCGTACCATCTTGACGAGAATAGCGTAGAAAGAAGGGGCCACGCCCGGAGGCAGACTACCGCCGATAAGCGCACAACGCGATTTTTTCATCAGAGACGTGAATTTACTCTTGAACTCATCGATATGGGCCGGACTGATCTCAAGGCCAGTGGTAACGAGTGTACTCTGGCCTTTTCCCTCCTCATTGATAACAACGATATTTGTCCTGGTCTCACCACCAACCCATACGAAATCGGTCTGACAGCCGCGTTCACGGAGCATCCTTTCCATCAGTTTGCCTGTATCTCCGGCGGCGAAGCCGGTAGCAAGGTTATCATAGCCGAGCTCCCCCAGGACCCATGAAGCGTCTGCTGCTTTACCTCCCATTCCCAGGACGGTTTTTGAAGCGCGGATGGTACTGTTCCAGGCGAAGTCCTTGATAAACAGGGTACGGTCGATGCTGGTGTTTAGCGTAACGGTTACGATCATAGCAGGTACGTGATCATTCCCCGTCGCCACCCGGCGCTTTTAAATTCTCGGCCAGGTCGGCACAACAGATATCCAGCTTCCCCTCGCCTCCCGGCAACAGTTGAGCGAACAGGATGGACCGGGCATTAACTTCAATCCGTTCCACCGCGTCCAGTGTGGAGTAAAGGTCCTTCCCTATTGCAAACAGCCCGTGCCACGGCACCATGATAGCTGCCGCCTGTTTTGCCATACGTTGCTCCTGCCCGTCCAGTGCCGACCGGACATTCTCAGCCAGTTCCTCTCCGTATACGCCGCCACGGGCGTATTTGGCCAGCTTGATCTCACCGAATTTATAGGCATATTCCAGCACAGGAGGAATTGTCCGGTTGGCCGCGCAGAACACCATAACGTTCCTTGCATGGGCATGAATGACAGCCTTCCCCTGAGGATAAAAGGAATTAAGTAACTTTAGATGGGTGGGCGCTTCACGGGAGATCTTGCCGTCGCCTTCCAGCAGATTGCCCTTGAGGTCGAGGACGATCACATCTTCCGGCTGCAACTGCCAGAATTTGCGGGTACCAGCATAGCTGGGGGACATGGCAATTTTATCCTCAACACGTACGCTGATATTGCCGCCTGCCAGGTCGGTCAGGTTACGGTCCAACATTATCTTGCCGACCTGCGCAATCAATTTCCGGGCTTCATATAAAGGTGATTTATCCATAACGCTCACTTACCCGCTGTATATTATCATATCATTTCTTTCGCGATTTGCTTCGGCGCATGACCTTAAGAAAACGCTCATAGGCGGCGTCCCAACCGTCGGATGTCTCACCTTCGTAGATCCTCGACTTGAACGAACGTCTGACTATGTCGCGCGACTCCTGTAGAGACTCCACCTCTCCCAGGGTGACCAGTTGCAGCATGATATTTCCCAGTGCCGTTGCCTCCGGATGTCCTGTTATTACGGGTACCCCCACAGCTTCGGCAGTAAGCTGGTTTAATAACGCATTGCGCGAGCCGCCCCCAACCACATAAATCCTGTCCAATTTCTTACCAAGCACTATTTGCAGTTTTTCAAAAGTATACCGGTATTTCAGGGCGAGCGACTCCAAAATGCAGCGTACAACGGGGCCGTGGCCCTTCGGTGGCTTTTGACCGGTAAAGGCGCAATAGTCGGCGATCAGGGCCGGAAAATCACCGGGTGTGAGGAAGAGACGGTCATCGGTGTCGATGACGGGGCCGAACGGTCGTGCCTGCTCCGCCAAAGCGATAAGCTCATCATCGGAATATTTCCGTTCGCCCTCATTCCAGGTACGCATGCACTCCTGAAGCAACCAGAGGGCCTGGATATTTTTCCATACCAGATAAGTATCACAGACGCCTCCATAACAGCTAAAGTTATACTTAAGGCCGGCATCATTAACTACCGGGGCGCTGACTTCCGCTCCGAATAATGACCATGTGCCGGAGCTCAGGAATGCATAGCCGCCTTCACGGGCAGGCACCACACTGGCGGCTGAGGCCGTATCATGCGTGCCGACGGCAATTACGGGCACGGCGGGAATATCGAGGTCTTTGCACAGCCAGCCATCCAACTTACCAAGCCTTGTGCCGGGCTTGATGACGGGCGGCATAATCCGCAGCGGGATATTGTATGTTTCCAGAATGGACGCGTGCCAGGAATCTTTATACGGGTTAAAAAATTGGGTGGTGGTGGCATTGGTAAACTCGCAATATTTCTCGCCGGATAGCCAAAAGTTAAACAGGTCGGGTACCATCAAATATGTTGAGGCAGCTTTAAGGAGGGGCGACCCGTTAAGTACCAGGGAGTAAAGCTGGAAAAGCGTATTATGCTGCATGAACTGGACGCCGGTCTGCATATAAATTTCGCGGCGCGGCATAATTGAAAAAGCCTGCTCCATAATGCCATCAGTTCGCGGGTCACGGTAGGAATGGGGATTTTCCAACAAGTTGCCGCTTTTATCCAGAAGGCAGAAATCGTTTCCCCATGTATCCAGCCCGATCGATGCCGGCCTGCCTCCAGGCCCTTTTACTGCTATTGCCAGCCCTTTCTTAACCTCTTCAAATAGCCCTAACACGTCCCAGTAAATATGTTTCTTTAGCCGAATGGGA
>JAPLHL010000311.1 GCA_026389655.1 Chloroflexota bacterium | reverse complement strand
CATCTCGTGGGTAGCCGGACATCTTTTCGAAGGCTGTATTTACCGCTGCTATGGTTGTGTCAGCGTTCATTAATATCAATGCGGTTGACGTGTTTTCCAGCGCCAGGGACAATTCAGATGGCGTTACGGGCGCGGCTGCCGCCTGTTCTCGTGGGCACGTTGTATCTTCTGTTTTTTCGATGGGTGGGATTACGGCTGCCTGGGCGGCTTCTTCCATGACCGCTTTTTCCGGCTGTATTGCCGGTGCGGGTTTCGTTCCACGTGTTTCCGGCGGAGTTACAGCCGCCTGAGCTTCATCTGTTACTTTTTGCGGCCGGATAGGGGATGGTTCTACAATCTCACCGGGTTGGATAACAATACATGCGGGCGCACCCTTATCATTGTTGACCCAGGATATATTCACAATGACAGGTAAAGCTACCCCGCCCTTTCTTATAAACGAGCCAGTAAATTTATCAGGTTTGCCACCCCGGAGGATTTCCATGATCTTACATTGGAACTTTTCGCTTTCATCCGCCGTCACCAGGCTGCCGATTTTCTTACCCAGCAAATCGGCAGCGGTCCCATAACCAAGCAGGGCGATAAATTTCTGGGATGCATGCGTGATGTGATAGTCCAGGTCGATCACCGTCAGCGGCTCAAGCGAAAGGTCAACCAGCGACCGATAAAGACGTTCTTCTCCCTTAATCCCGTCCTCAATGCGTTTTTGCTCCGTAATATCCTGGAAATGTACGATAAAATAGGTGGGACCCGACTCGGTATCACCGATCAGTGAGATGCTCATCGCCGTCCAGACTATCCTGCCATCCCTGGCCTGTAGCCGCCTTTGAACAGGTGTCTCGGGCTTTTCCAATGACAGGAACAGGGCCATTATATCCCCGCAGGCCTCCCGGTCATCAGGGCATATCACATCGTCAAAGCGGCTTTCCAGTATCTCTTTTTCCTCATAGTTCAACATATCGCAGAAAGCCTTGTTGACCTTGAGGAAGATGCCGTCGGTGCCTATGATAGCCAGGCCGGTCGTCAGGTCTTCAAAGGCCGACTGAAAGCGCCTCTCGGCCTCTCTCCAGGCCTTTTCTACTGAGTGCGGCTCCGAGATATCCAACCAGTGGCCCAGCGTGAGCCAGTTACCGCCGTACTTGAAATAGGTAATTTTCTCATTGATCCACTTTTTCTTACCTTCACGGGTGGTTATCTTAAACTCGTGACTTGTATTCTCTTCTTCCTCTTCGAACAGGGAAGCCATATTTTGTTTAGGCATATGACGGTAGCGGGGATTAATCAGTCGAAGATAGTCCTTACCCGAAAGTTCATCCTGGCTGTAGCCTGTGATATGGCGGAACTCGATATTTGTATAAATGAATTTGCCGTCGCGGGTAATATATATGCCCGCGGGGGAATTCCTGAACAGGGCGGTGCAGAGATCTGCCGCCGCTTCAGGTAAAATCTTCAGGACATCAGTCTTGTCGGATATTACGTCCATATTTTTGTTCCCGATCACCCCTCACCTCATAACCATCGGTGTCCGGGCGTCGATACGGGAAAATGCCGGACTTCCACGTTGACTATTTTACATTTATTGTTGGAATGAGTAAAAACCACGTCTACTTCCAGCAAGGCTGAAGTGCTATAATAAGCTCAACTTTTTATATTGCATATAAAGGGTGTATATTGGGACAGGATATGAGAGCAATCTTTTTTGTGGCAACCATACTGTCGATTGTGCTGGCGTTTGCTCTGCCGGCCTGCGCAAGACCTCCGGCTGATTTGCCGCCTGAGATACCGGTCGGTTGCCTGATGGCATCTTCTGCCGCACCCGCATGGGGGCCAAACCTGATAAAAGCGGTGCAGGTCGGGGCGGAAGCGGTGAACAGCCAGAATGGTATTTTAGGAAAGCCGCTTAAGCTCATATTTCAGGACGAAGGCCCGACACCCGCCACTTCATTATACGCCGCCCATAAGCTGGTGGACGAAAGCAGGGTGCAGGTGATAATTGGGGGCTCTACCAGCGAAGATGTGATGGCGCTGGGTCCGTATGTTGAAAGCAAGGGAGTTCTGCTTATATCACCTTCAGCCACATCAAGTACGTTGTCCAATTATGGCTGGTCTAAATGGGTGTTCCGCATCCCTCCCGGCGATTCTTTGCAGGGGGGAGTGGTTGCCAAAATAATGAGAGAAAAAGGGTATAAGAAAATAGCCATGCTGGTGCAGGACTCCGTCTATGGTAAAGGCATAGAAAGCACAACCAGGGAGTTCCTCAGGGGGCTGGCCGAAGTTGTAATTTCGGTGAAGTATGATCCGGCCAAATTGAGCTACCTTGCTGAATTGAATGCAATCAAGGATAAAAACCCTGACTGTATACTGCATGCCGGTTACTATGACGACGGGGCAGTAATTTATGAGCAGGCTCTTAAAGCAGGGATGGATACTATCCCATGGATCGCCGTTGATGGTGTTTACGATATGCCGCTAGACAGGTATCTAGATGCAGCCAGGTTCATGGAGAAAGCTGTAACAGGCACGGTGCCTGTGCCCGACCGGAAATCACAGGCATACATGGATTTTGCCGACAGGTATCGGGCACTTTACGGATTCGATCCGACAATATTTTGTGACACTGCTTACGATAGTGTGAATATCCTTGCGGCAGCCATACGAGAGGCGGGGGTCTACCAGGGTTCTGCCATTCGGGATGCCTTCCTTTTAGCGGGCACCGGGTACCATGGCGCCAGCGGCGTAATAACCTTCAATCCATCAGGTGAACGCCAGGCAGGCATTTATGGTATTTGGAAGGTAGAGATTGAGGGTACCCAGTATAAGTTTAAAATCACCGGCCAGCCAGTGAATTTCACCAGATCAGGGATGTAGGCTACCGCCGCAGGCTGTCAGCCCGGGCGCTTCCGGCAGGTTAGCAGTCAAGGCCGCGATCAATGTGGAAGGCCATCTGCGGAATAATGCGGATAGTCCTGTGTTATAACGAATTTGCCCCACTTGCTGATGTGGCCATATTCAAGGTGGCATTTCTGGCAGAGTATGACGCAGTTATGAAGGGATGTATCGCCGCCAAGCTCTGCCGGTTTCTTAAAATGCGGGAAGCCTGCATCTAATGGGAGAGGCTCACCGCAATGTGCGCAGGCTTTTTTCTGCCTGACATAAGCTTTGTCCTTGATATCCTGTTCAAATTCCTTCGGACTCATATGTATTAACCCCGTCTTTAACCTTTAGGTTTAATTTAAGCACAACCGCCAATCCATTTCAATGGCATAAGCGGATTTCTTCTTCTATGGCATTTATTATGTCCGGAATAAGAGCTTCCAACAGGGGAGAGAGCTTGAGGCCGTGCGATGTATCAATGGGCTCAATTCCTAAAATAGTGACTTGAGGCCGATGCAAATCCAGTTGCTTCATCATCTTAAGGCTATCCAGCACTCCCAGTCCGTGTAACGACACCGGCGGCTCCTGGGCTATATTCTCGTCCGTGACAACCAGACGGTAGATAGAGCCCGGCTTTTTACCCCCTTTCAATGCGTCTACGATGATGAGGCTCTCCACATTCTCATCCAGCAGGGAAAAAAGGTCTGGAGCGGTGCCTCCATCGATCAGGTCGATGGTCTTGTACCTGCCGCTACTCCGCATTTCCTGGATGATGCGAATGCCGATACCGTCATCGCTGCAAAGAGGGTTGCCGATGCCGAGGACGGCTATTGTGTGTTTATCATTCATCCGGTCAGCATATCCGCGGCAGTATCTCGCCGGTTGGCATATCAATGATACGTGAGGGACCTATCATGGTCTTCATTACCACGCGGCCTTTATGGCTGCCGGTAACCTCTCCCACTATGACTGCCTGCGGCGCATAAACGTTCTTTTTCATAGCAGCCAGCACCTGTTCTGCGTCCCCGGGTGCAACTGCTGCCACTAACTTGCCTTCGTTTGCTATAAACAGCGGGTCAAGGCCAAGCAATTCGCAGGCGCCCCTGACCCCATCGTGCACGGGTATTTTATCTTCTTCAATGTTGATACCGACACCCGACTGCCTGGCGAATTCGTTGAGAGTAGCGGCCAGGCCGCCGCGTGTGGGATCACGCAGGCTGTGTATATTGCGGCTGGCTGCGAGCATCTCTTTTACAAGATGGTTAAGGGGAGCGCAGTCGCTTGAGACCGGGACGTTGAATTGAAGGCCTTCCCTTTGGCTCATGACCGCAATGCCGTGCTCGCCGATGCCGCCGCTCAAAATGATTTTATCGCCCGGTTTAGCGTTCGAACCTGAAATATCCAGCCCTTCGCCAATCAATCCTATACCGGCCGTATTGATAAAAAGCCTATCGGCTTTTCCATGATTTACTACCTTGGTATCGCCGGTGACTATTTGTACTCCGGCTTCGTCGGCGGTTACTTTGATGGAATCAATCACTTTTTTCAGGTCGTTCAGGGGCAAACCTTCTTCAATAATAAGCGCCAGGGAAAGATAGAG
>JAPLHL010000503.1 GCA_026389655.1 Chloroflexota bacterium | reverse complement strand
TACAGGTTCAGCCCTGAGGAATTCAGTGAGAGGCTTAATAATAGATGTTAATGAGCGGGACCCCATTGTAAGTTCTGTAACACTATGCAAGGTGATTACAATGCAGTGCCCACAAAGACACGCTTCAACGTTATTGAAACTTCCAGTGTTATGCTGCCGTTTGCCAGCCCATCCACTCGATAGATTTGGGCCGCCGGTTGAGCTCCAGTTCCTGCGTGCAGAAATACCGCCTCTTTTCCAATGTTGTGTAGTCGAGAAAGCCCAGGTTGACCGGTTTTTTGGTCTTATACGTGTAATCTCCCGTGAGAAAAATAAAGGACATCTGCGTTTGCGTCATCCTAATTCTTAAAATCACCGGAGAAGCCGGGCAGGCAAGCATTCCGTCATATGAGTTATAATTTTGTGTATTATATCTGCCAGCGAGGTTGAAATGGGAATTGATGAAGTTAAGCGTTTTCAAGCAAGGGTAGCTACTCTGCGTATGGATCCTTCTGCGATAGAAAGTGTGAAAATATACGGCGAGCACCGCGGTGTAATACACAATCGAAAGGGAAAGGAAGCCTCACTTCAAATATATGCGGCCATTACTTCAAACGACGGCTATATTAGCCCCGCAAGCGCCCGAAGAGGACTTGCACTGTATGGCGCCTGGTTAAGAAAAGAGGCGAACGAAAAACCCGGTAAGCATCCGGAGATCGACAGGCTCGAGGAGATTGCCCGCTCCAGACAGTCAGAAAGGTGCGATATAATCCGCCGCGAGTCTTCAAAGCCCGTGCCGGAGCGAATCATGCGGGCGTTGCCGGAAGCCCTTAATAAATATCCGACTCCTTTTTATATTTATGATGAACAGGGCATCAGGGATACTGCCTGCGCGTATAAAGAAGCCTTTTCCTGGGTTGAACCTGCATACAGAAACTACTATGCAGTCAAGGCATGCCCTAATCCTCACATTGTAAATATTTTAAAGGATGAAGGTTTCGGCGCGGACTGCAGTTCACTGGCGGAGCTTATCATCGCTGAAAAGCTCGGGATGAGAGGCGAAGATATCATGTTTACCTCAAACGATACCCCGGCTGAGGAGTATATCAAGGCAAAGCAGCTCGGCGCTATCATCAACCTTGATGATGTGTCCCATATCGGTTACCTGGATAAACATGCGGGAATGCCCGGGCTTATCTGCTTCAGGTACAACCCCGGTCCGCTCAGGAAAGGCAATGAATTCATAGGCGACCCCAGGGAAGCCAAGTACGGAGTGCGTACCGACCAGATAACAGGCGCGTACATTAAGGCCAGGGAGCTCGGAGCCGAAAGGTTCGGTTTACATACAATGGTCGTCTCTAATATGCTTGATGAGCATTATTTAGCTGAAACGGCAATAATGCTGTTCAGGCTGGCAGCAATCATAAACCACGATACCGGGTTTAAATTCGACTTTATTAACCTGGGCGGAGGCTTCGGGATACCATACAAGCCGGAACAGGTGGGATTGAACCTGGATATGGTATCTTCCAGTATTCGCGACGCATACAGAAATTATGTCGAGGACCTGGGATTAGGGCCGGTGCATGTGTTCACGGAGTGCGGCAGGGCCATAACCGGACCGCACGGGTACCTCGTATCGAAGGTAAGGCACGTATCCAGCAAATATAAGGACTTTGTGGGGTTGGATGCATGCATGGCCAACCTGATGCGTCCTGCGCTCTATGGTGCATACCACCACATAACAGTATTGGGTAAAGAGAATGAATCAAAGGACCATGTATACGATGTGGTCGGTTCACTTTGCGAGAACAACGATAAGTTCGCTGTTAATAGACCTTTGCCAGAGATCGAACCCGGTGATGTAATCGTCATGCACAATGCAGGCGCACATGCCTACGCCATGGGTTTCCAATATAACGGCAAGCTGCGCTCAGCGGAACTGCTGGTAACGGCGGAGGGCAGGGTACGCCAGATCAGAAGAGCTGAGACAATAGACGACTACCTGGGAACAATAGAGCGCTGGCCTTAGGGTGAGCTTTGTTGGTCGCTAGCATTCGCAGCCGTATTCCCATTTATACCGCCTTCGGCAGCCAGTTTGTCCATCCACTCGATCGATTTAAGCTGCTTTTCAAGCACGTACTTAACGTTTTCGCGCATCAGGTTCTTGATTTCCCTGGTTAAATCATTATTGAGCTTGACCCTTTTGGCGGTCTCAAAATCGCATCTCAGCCATAAACGCAGGACCTTGAGCGCATTTACAGACAGTGTCTTTGCACCCATATCAGGGTAACCGCAGTCGCGGCATAATGCGCCGCCCTGCGCCGGGCTGAAGTAATTGATCTCCTGCTGAAGCTGTTTCCCGCAATTGGAACAGCGCTGCAACTGCGGCCGGTAGCCGAGGTGACTGAGCAATCGCAGTTCAAAATAACGTAAAATACGTGCTCCCTCCATGGCTGCCGACAGTTCCCTCAGCGTGTTTAGAAAGAGATCGAACATCTCCCGGTCTTCAACACTCTCCTCAGTGAATGTATCAACGAGTTCAGAGAGATAAAAGCCGCAGGACATGAGTTCGAGATTGTCCCTGATGGGCAGAAAATTATCGATAGCCTGGGCTTGTGTGATGATATCGAGATTTCGCCCCCTGGCGAGCATGAGCTGGCTGTGGGTAAGTAGTTCAACGTTACCTCCCAGCTTGCTCTTGGGACGCATGGCGCCTTTGGCGATGGCCCTGACCTTGCCATAATCGGCGGTGAATATGGTAAGAAGGCGGTCGGCCTCGCCGAATTTGCGCCTTTTAATGATGATGCCTTCAGTCTGATAGACCCGCGCGGTCATCGGGACACTCTTACATCTCTTGCCGGCCCTCAAGGGCGCGGCTGAGTGTTACATCATCGGCGTACTCGAGGTCGCCGCCGAACGGCAATCCGCGAGCCAGCCGTGTGACTCTGATGCCAAGGGGCGAAATGAGGCGCTGGATATACATAGACGTAGCTTCCCCCTCGACATTAGGATTGGTCGCCAGTATGACTTCTGTTATGGGGTTGCCGCTAAGACGGTCCAGCAGCTCCCTGATATGCAGGTCTTCGGGCTTGATACCGTCGCTCGGAGAGATAACGCCGTGCAGTACATGGTAGAGGCCACGGAATTTCCTGGTACGTTCGAGCGGCATGATGTCGATCGGTTCTTCCACTACACAGACCTTTGTGCGGTCCCTGGATTCATCAGCGCAGAAGCCGCACGGGTCGGAATCGGCAATATTAAGGCAGATGGAGCAGAGTTTAAGGTTCTCTTTGATAGAGACTATGGCGTCCGCCAGGTCGCGGGACCTTTCGGGGGGCGCCTGCAGCAGGTGGTAGGCAAGGCGTTGAGCGGTCTTGGGACCAATGCCCGGAAGCTTATTAAGCTCCTCTATAAGCCTTGAAATGGGTTTGGCAGTGGGCAGGAAATCAGGATTCAAATGTGTCTCCTACATCAGGCCGGGTATCTTGATTCCACCGGTGAGTTTACCCATATGCTGCGCCGCCAGTTCCTGCGATTTTTGGATAGCTTCATTGCATGCAGCCAGCACGAGGTCCTGCAGGAAATCTACGTCTTCCGGGTTCACGACCTCAGGTGAAATTGTGATGGACTGAAACTTCTGGTGGCCGTTAATAACTATCTTTATGGCGCCGCCTCCGGCAGTCACCTCGACATTGGTATGCTCAAGTTCTTCCTGGGCCTTTAATAATTTGGCTTGTAGCTCCTGGATCTGACGCAGGTTAAATTGACTCATTTTTCCTCCGTTTCAGTGTTTTCTTCAACGATTTTGGCTCCCATGCTCAGGGCAGCCTCAACCAGGTGGTTGCTGCTGGCGGGTTTGAGTTCAGATTTCTGCCCCTGCGATATCATGACACAGCTCACCGTGTATGTGTGGCCGAAAACTTCTTTCAGCTTTTTCTCGATGAGATGAAGGTATTTGCGGTTGTCTATATAGCTCTTGTGGAACTCATGATAAAACCCGAGCACCAGGTTGTCACCGTTTATCTCCACCGGCTCACAGGCATGGCGTAGACGGGCGTCGAGATTTCCCTGCGAACCTTCGCCGCGCATTGAATGAATAAAGTCTTTCCAATGGGCGCTAAGGTAAGCCAGATCGGACGGATCGTCCATCTTGAGCGGTTCAGACAGCGTGGATTGTTCGATGGGATCGGACGCAGTATCACTCGAATCCGGTAAAGGTATCGAACTTGCCAGCGATTGTTCCGAAACCCGTTGTGGTTTGCTTACCAGGCTGGCTGGCCGGGATTGTTCAGTCGGTCTGACGGACCTTGGCGCTGTTTGCGCCGGCCTGGAAGTCTGCCACCCGCCGTTACCCGGCTGGTCGCTTGCTGAAGACTTATCCTTTGAATGCTGTGATAGTACACTTTCAACCAGGGCCAGTTCAAGTGGCAGAGGTGAGTAGCTGTCCATGCGCAAATCTACTGCGCTGAAAAGCTTGACGGTATTCAGCAAATAGTCCAGGCTGGTGCTCGCCGCAGTTTTCTGCATTTCAGCAAGATCGTCGACGGTGGCATCCACAGTCTCAGTTGAACCGGATTTGACCAGCAGCAGTTGGCGGAGATAATCCACCAGCTCGCGGTTGAATTGCCGCAGGTCCAGTCCGTCGCAAGCAACCGCGTTGATCACCTTGAGGCCGGCAGAAACATCCCTGGCAATGATATACCTGGCCAGCTCACGTATCCGCATATCTCCGCTGATACCAAGCATGGCCTGTGCCTGTGCCAGCTCAATGGTGTTTCCGTAATAGGTAATTAGTTGTTCAAGCAGGTTGGTTGCATCGCGCAGGCTGCCGGTAGTAACCTTGGCGATCAGCTTGAATGCCTCCGGGTCAAGCTTGATTCCCTCCTTCTCGCAGATATGGGAAAGGCGGGATATAACTGAGATGCTGGATAACCTGTGAAAGTCGAACCGCTGGCAACGTGAGGTAATGGTCGAGATTATTTTGTGCGGGTCAGTGGTGGCGAGGATAAATATTACATGCGGAGGCGGTTCTTCCAACGTTTTGAGGAAGGCGTTGGCGCCTTCCCTGGTTATCATGTGGACTTCGTCAATTATGTAGACCTTGTAGCGGAGTATATTGGGCGCATAGTTTATCCGCTCCTTAAGGTCATTCATGTCATCAATGCCGCGATTGCTGGCTTCGTCTATCTCGATGATATCCAGGGCGCTGCCCTTGTTAATAGAGGTGCAGGAATCGCAGGTATTGCATGGCTCTCCTTCAACAGGGCTCTGGCAATTGACCGCCTTGGCCAGGATGCGGGCTGTGCTGGTTTTACCGCTGCCGCGGGGACCGCAGAACAGGTAGGCGTGGGCAATCCGGTTGCTTTTAATTGCATTGCGGAGTGTCTGGACTACATGTTCCTGGCCGGCTACTTCGTTGAATGTCTGTGGACGCCATTTACGATAAAAAACCTGGGAAGTCATAGTGCACTAATTATACCCTAACCCGCGCGGGGGCTAAAATGGGTAGTTGCGTAATATTCAGCGCTCTCTTAATAGTATAATTATGATTGCAAGATAGATAGCATATTAGTATTTACACAGGGAGATACAGAGTGGACCGGATATTTGAAGCAACCATTGAGAAACGAGATAAATGGTATATTGGATGGGTAGACGAGGTCCCGGGAGCTTTCAGCCAGGGCAAGACAATTAAGGAAGTCCAGGAAAATTTGCAAGAAGCGATACAACTTATATTGGAAAGCCAGAGCGAACTCAGAGCTAAAGGGACATCTGGAAAAATTATTAAGAAACTAATACAAGTTCGGGTTTAGTTTTTGAAACGACGCGACTTAATCAGGCACCTTCGAAAATAAGGATGCATTCGCCATAGAGAAGGTTCCCGGCATACAATTTTCTTGAACTCTGAGAATGGACATCTTGCAGCCGTGCCCCGTCATCTGGAAATAGAAATTATTTTGGCCAGAAAAATATGCCGGCAATTGGACATTTCTATACCTAAGACGAAGGCTTAAATTTTCCGCTATCTCCCTTTTGGGATTCTCCATATCTATGTATATTCAATAATCTTATAAATGTCGCACCCCGTGTGGGTGCGTGGATTGAGATGTCCGGGGACAGGGCATGCATTGCTTCAGTTTGTCCAGCCTTTCAATACCGGTATATAATAAATAGAGATAATTGCTGGAGAGACAAATGGTAGTTAAGATTAATGTGTCTATTTCTAAAGCTGTCCTTGAGAAGCTGGATGAAGCGGCCCGCGATACCAAAACTTCACGTAGCGCTTTTCTGACCCGAGCGGTGGAGCACTACATTCAGGAGAAGGAAGAAGAAAAGGAGCTGGAGCGACGGCGCCGGGCGGCAGACCGGATCACCAGGATAGCAGAGAAAATCGGGCCGTGGGACGCCACTGCGGAGGTACTGAAATGGCGCGACAGACATTAGTGCTGGATGCTTCTGTAGGTGTAAAGTGGTTTAGCGGCATAGGCGAAGCCCATGTACCTCAGGCCAGGGCAATAATGAGGGCGCATGCGGACGAGGATATCATCCTTATAGTACCGGACCTCTTTTTCCATGAGGTCTCGAGCGCTCTGGTACACAAGAAAACCATCTCGATTGACCTTTTGGAGGAATCGATTACCGCAATGTATGATCTGAACCTATCGGTTTTCGCTGCAAGTGGGAAGCGTATTCGTGAGGCTGTTCGTCTTGCGCGAAAGGCGGGCATCACGGAATATGATGCCTGCTATGCCATCGCAGCAATCGAAAATACGTGCCCGCTGGTAACCGCCAACCCGCGGCACCAGGGGCGCACACTAGGCTGCCAAGTGATACCTATCGACCAGTGGAAAATAGCTTGACACACTGATGTACACTTCGACCGTATCCAGGAAAGGCCGGGTGGTTATACCCCAGAGATAAAGACTTTAGGGGGCTAATCACCCAGCGGGAATGCAATGCTTGTCGTGCTATGCTATAATTTTGCGTTATATATATTTAGGAGTAAAGGCATTGGACACAGAAAAGAAAGCAGTAATAATGAAGAGCTATGCGATTCATGAGAATGATACTGGCTCTGCTGATGTTCAGATTGCGGTTCTTACCGAAAGGATTAACCAGCTTTCCGGGCATTTGAAAGAGCATGCTCATGATCAACATACACGTCGATCTCTCCTCAAGCTAATCGGGAGGCGCAGGCGGCTGTTGGCTTATTTAAGCAGGGAAGACATCAATCGCTACAGGGTCCTCATCGGCAAGCTGGGGTTACGTAAATAATTCGAT
>JAPLHL010000263.1 GCA_026389655.1 Chloroflexota bacterium | reverse complement strand
GACTTTTCCGGCTATACCGATATGGCGATAGGGATAGGCAGGATATTTGGTTTTGAACTCATGGAGAATTTCAATTATCCCTATATCTCGGCATCAATACGAGAATTCTGGCGTCGATGGCACATATCGTTATCCAATTGGCTAAGGGACTATCTCTATATACCACTTGGTGGAAATAGAGGAACTTTTTTAAAGACGTCGTTTAACCTGATGATAGTTTTCCTGATTTGCGGAATCTGGCACGGGGCAAGCTGGACTTTTGTAATATGGGGACTATGGCACGGGTTATTTTTAGTGATAGAGAGAATAAAGATATCGTGGCTAAGAGTTTTAAGTCCAATAAAACATGTTTACGCCTTGCTTGTTATCATGATTGGATGGGTGTTCTTTCGTGCCGATTCAATCGCTAATGCCTTCGGTTATTTAAAGTCTATGTTCGTGTTTGTACAGGCAAATCCTGCATATAGCTGTTCAGCGTACTTAAACCTGATAGTAGCTATAGCCCTGATTGCGGGGATAATAATTTCTATGCCAGTCGTACCGTGGTTGGCAAGATTAACAGGCAAGTGGCGTATCGCTCCGGTTACATCGGTAGCATGGTTAATAGGCATATTGGCCCTCTCTGTTTTGGAGATTGCAAACGGATATTATCAGCCGTTTCTGTACGGGAATTTTTGATGAAAACAACGCTAAGTATAATAATCATTTTTGGGATTTTATTCTCTATATTCTGTATAGGTTCAATCGGTCAAGCTATTTCTAACCAGGAGCCATTTGCTGATTTTGTAACTAATCCAAAAACGGGGCTGGTCTTTTTCGACTACCTGGTTCGGTTGGATAATCTCATTAAGATAACGGCTTTGCGTTCCACGGAAATCAACAAAGTGGTCATAGGCAAAGGTGGCGCTCTTTATATTGATGTAGATGAAGGCATGGCAGATTATCGTGGTTTGGTGCCTTATACCGATAATCAGCTATCCTACATCTTGGACATAGTTAAAAGTGAACGTGACTACCTCAAAAGCAAGGATATACAGTTGTTGTTGGTAGTGGCGCCAAACAAGGAATCAATCTATCCAGAATACTTGCCGGATAACATAGTGAAAATCCAGCCAGTGACACGTCTTGACCAAATAGAGCAATATTTCAAAGCTAATTCAGATATTCAGATATTAGACTTAAGGCCAACACTGATTAGCGCCAAGAAATCACAGCAGGTATATTACAAATCAGATAGTCACTGGAATAGTTATGGCGCTTTCCTGGCGTACTGTAAGATTATGGAAGCGCTCGGCCTGACTCCGCATTCACTATCAGATTATAATTTTATTGAGGATGAAAATTCGGGTGGTGATTTGGGCAGAATGTTGAAGATGGGTGATGTTTACACCGAACCGATGGGGCACCGGGAATTAAAGGAAGGTGTGATCAGCGAAAAGCTGCCGAGCGCAGTTATATTCCACGACTCGTTCTACAGGGTTACTGACTTAAAAACGATGATGGCCCCTCATTTCGACAGGATAAAAGCGGTCAGTTTCGGACAGTTGACTTTGTTTAGTTCTCAGTTGATAGAGCAGGAACAACCAAATGTGGTTATTTATATTATGGCAGAGAGGGTAGCCGGAAGATACTTTATGCCTTGGCATTAGGTTAATAAGACTCATTCAATAGCCTTAGAAACAGAAATCCCTTTGTCTAAGTTGGGAGCTAAATGATCTTGAGGATTTTGCGCAGTCCCTTGGTTAGGTAAAGAAGATTTAAGAGGAATGGTGGCAGCGACTGGATTCGAACTGGTGACCAGGGGCTTATGAGTGCCAGTCTCCGACAGCGAGCCGCGATACAGTACAACCCGAGGTGCCTGCACGGAAGTCCGTTTTGTTTGGTGACCGTCGGGTTGCTTTTTATATTTGCTTTAGCTAAGATGAAGCCCGCATTTAATTAAGGAGGCGCGACGTGAGAAAGGTGCTTGTTACCGGCGCTACCGGGTTCATCGGCGGCCACATAGTCAAAGAAAATCTTGCCAGGGGAAATGCTGTCCGTGCCCTGGTCCTGCCCGGCGATCCCGCAGAGAAATCTCTTAAAGACCGCGGCGTGGAAGTGGTGAACGGCGATATCCGTGACTACGGCCAGGTGAGAAAGGCAGTGGACGGCAGGGAGGCTGTCTTTCACTGCGCAGCGGTTGTTACCGACTGGGCGCCGAAGAAGTCCTTCTGGGATATCACGGTCAGAGGCGCCGAAAATATCGGCAAGGCCGCACTGGATGCCAAGGTGAAACGCCTGGTGGATATGAGCACCTGCGACGTTTTCGGTGTCGATGAGTCGCGCGTGATGGACGAGACCCTTCCCCTGCGCTATTGGGGCGAACCTTACCCCGATTCCAAGATAGATTCAGAGAAAATCATGTGGCGCTATCACAAGGAGAACGGGCTGCCTGTGACTATGGTCTATCCCCTGTGGGTCTACGGCGAGGGCGACCAGACCTTCGTACCTTTGCTTGCGGATTCCATCATCAAGAAAGAGATGATATTCTGGCGGAAAAATGCCATCGTCTGGCCTACATACATCGATAACCTTGTCGATCTTTTGCTGCTGATATCCGAGGACGACCGCGCTGTGGGCAACGGCTACCTGGTGCATGACGGCGAATATACCACCCTGGAGGAGTTCTGCGCGGGCATCGCCGCCGCTTTGAACGTGCCTCCTATTAAGACGTATATTCCCTACTGGACCGCCATGGCAGCGGCCAGGGTGATGGAGTTTATCTGGCGGGCCGGCCGCATCAAGATGCGCCCGCTGCTGACCACTTACACTATTACCAACCTGGGATCTCGTTTCAGGTTCAGCATAGAGAAAGCCGAGCGTGAGCTGGGCTGGAAACCAAAAATCACCTACAAAGAAGGCTTTAAACGGACCATGGAATGGCTGAAAACGCTGGACGTGGCCGGACTGAAGCAAAAGTGAGGGAGATATGAAAGATTTTAATGGCAAAGTAGTTTACATAACCGGCGGTTCACAGGGCATGGGGCTTGCAGCAGCCAAACTTTTCGCGGCGAAGGGGGCCAGCGTGGCCGTCTTTGCGCGTAGAAAAGAGGTGCTGGGCCAGGCGCTTGAGAAGATCTCGGCCTGCTGCCAGGGACCCGGACAGAAGTTTTCCTTCTTTGTGATGGATGTGTCGAAGCAGGATGAAGTCAACAGCGTCATGCAGCAGGCTGTTGCCGCTATCGGTGTGCCGGACGTGTTGATCAATTGCGTAGGCAGGGCCAGGCCCGGCTATTTCCGGGATATCTCCTATGCACAGTTCGACGAGACGATAAAAATCGATTTGTATGGATCGTGGAATACCTGCTCTTTCCTGGTGCCACTGATGAAGGCGAAGGGCGGGTATATCGTGAATGTATCTTCCATGTGCGGTTTTATCGGCGTGTTCGGCTATACCGACTATTGCGCCGCCAAGTTCGGAGTGATCGGGTTCTCCGAAGCCTTGCGTAGTGAGATGAAGCAGTACGGCATCACCGTCTCCGTGCTCTGCCCTCCCGATACCGACACCCCCGGTTTTGTCGAGGAGAACAAGACCAAGCCGCCTGAGACCGTGGCAGTCTCGGCCTCTTCCAGTATAATGCAGCCTGAAGCTGTCGCCGCCGCCATGCTCAAGGGTATGGAGAAAGGGGGATTTATGATCATTCCCAACGCCGACGGCAAATTTACCTGGATAATGAAGCGCCTTTTCCCCTGGCTGGTGGATATGGTCACCGATTCTCAGATCAAGGGCGTGCAGAAAAAGGCACAAAGCGCAAAATAATGTGAGGGATCAGTAACTATGACAGACGACCGCCGAAGATTAATATCGGCCCTGGAGATCGTTACCGGCGCCGGGGTAATACTTTTTTGGGTTGCGTTTTTCACCATCGGTATGGCGCCTGACCCCGCCCCTGCGGGTTACTTTGCCTACGAGCATTCCTTCCCCTTGCCCGATGGGATGATGTCCATCCTGCTGATAGTCGCCGGCACACTCTTGCTCAAGAATAAACGGCCC
>JAPLHL010000001.1 GCA_026389655.1 Chloroflexota bacterium | reverse complement strand
GCGCCCGACACAGCTACTGTAATCGTTGCTGTCGCAGTGGAATTACCGGCGCTGTTGGAGGCTGTTAGCGTGTACGTAGTAGTTGAACCAGGTGCCACGTTTTTCGTTCCGGTTAACGATACGGTCCCGATTTCGGGGTTGATGGATACCGACGTTGCACCTGCAACGCTCCATGATAATGTAGCTGACTGACCTGCAAAAATACTTCCCGTGTTAAAACCGAAGCTGTCAATAGATGGAGCAGGCTCTCTCACCGTAATAGTTTTTGACTCGCTTACAGAGCCGAATAGATTATTGGCAAGCAGTGTATATTTAGTCGTAGTATCGGGAGATACTGTTCTTGTCCCGCTGGATGATACGGTCCCGATGCCGGGGCTGATGGAAACCGACGTTACACCTGTAACATTCCATTGCAATGTTGCTGATTGGCCAGTTATGATCTCAGCGGAACTGGCATCGAAAGATGCTACAACCGGTTTGCTGAACAATTTTATGATCTCCCCTTGCAGAGCAATGCCTGTGGCGATAAGCGCAGTAACAACAATCAGTGCTATGAGTATTTTCGCAATAATTCCCTTGTGACTTTGTATCCGCTGCAATAGACCTGGCTCGTCATCCGTGTCTCGCAGATGATCTTGATCCTTATATCCCTTTCCTGCCTGCTGATCATCAACTGGTGGTAAATTCGATTGCTGCTGGTTCCAGCCGTACTGTTGCCCGTATTGAGGCTGCTGCCCCCACGACTGCTGCTGGTTGGGATATTGATAAGGAGACGATTGGTATTGGGGCGGCATTTGTGATGCAGGCCAATTTAAAACCGTGTTACAGTTGGTGCAATACGTTTGGCCGGAAGTTATCGGCGCGCTACATCTGGGGCAGAAATACGTTTGCTGCATAATAATATTACTTCTATCAAAGTTGCATTCAACAATATATTATACGCAATCGGAAAACTTTTGCCTCTTTATAAAGCATATAAGCATAGAATTATTAAGGCCCGATTAACCGGAGTATTATCACAGTCGGTAGTATATCACTTTGAAATCTGCCTCCATTGACAATGCTCAATGGCTATAGTATGTTTAAACTATGGAGATACTATATGCCACGAGAGGTTGAACTAGATCGCTTCACAGTCAAAACTGATGAAGGCAAAGAATACATAATTATTCAATACCAGGAATATATTCAGGATAGGAATTCAGATGCTGAAACAGTAGGTCTAAAAAGATTGGCTACTTCCGAAGAATTACATGTCCACTACATCGACCCCAAAACGTTTAAGATATTTGAGACTGGCGAAATAGTCAGGAGAATCTGAAAGCCGGTATTTGTCGTAATCGACGAATCTCAACAAAGAGACCAACTCTTATATTTCTCTCACCGGGCATCGACACCATCAGCTAAACAAGACATGATTAGTGTTCTCATAATATATCCCTTTTACACTTGGCCCGGTGGAAAATTACCTCAAAATCAGGGCTGTTGCAAATGAGAACGTGTCTCGCAAAATACCCGGATTTGTATACTTAAATAAGGATATTCCATTCCGAATTATGCAAGTGTATAACTGCGTATCTTTAGAATTCCCCCCGTTTCATTGCACGATTGTTGAATTCTATGCTAGAATCCCGTCATAGTTGTAGGGAGGTATGATGAATATTTTATTAGTCATAGGTATCATTCTTCTGGTTTTGTGGCTGGTGGGTTTTATCGCAATACCTACCTTGGGATGGCTAATTCATATTGCTCTTGTCATAGCGGTAATTTTCATAATTATCTGGCTTCTCAAGAAGGTATTCAAGCTCTTTTAACAACGTAACATATAGCTAATCTATTTTATAGGAGGAGTTTTATCATGCCAAAAGTAAGTGGTTGGGTAATGGGGATACTATCCATAATAGCTGGTATCCTGGTCATCTGGATGCCTGGTTTATTAGCTTGGATCGTTGGCATTTACCTGATTGTGATCGGCATTTTGGCTCTTTTGGCTGTTGCTAAGAAATAGTGACAGTCGGCAGATCATAAGAAACAGAGAATATACGCATTAGGTAGGTGGCTATGAGTGTCTTATTAATTATTGGCATTATTCTCTTTGTATTATGGCTGCTAGGTTTCATTTTTTTCCGCACTTTGGGTTGGCTGATTCACATAGCACTTATTATTGCAGTTATTCTCATAATTATCTGGTTGCTACGTAGTGTACTTGGGCTTTTTTAATCATTCCAATTACTTCCGTAAGTTTTTGTGTTTAAAGCGAAAGCACGCGAGTGCACGTGCTGGTAGTTTCTTTGTGCATAAATAACCCTGCCTTTTTATCCATACCCTATCCGCCTGCTCAATCCATCACATCCCTTAATCGGTCTTCAGTTTTCCCTTTTGTTATCGATAAATCTCAGTAAAGTTGATTAGCAATGACGCGGACAGATGACGAATACCTGAGAGGAATGGTGGCAACAACCGGATTTGAACTGGCGAGCAAGTGCTTATGTAAAGCAAGCAGGTAACCGACCATGAAAAAGAAAATTGTGGTGTAAATTAACTGAATGAAGTATATCGGGTTTTTATTTATCTAATTCGCTTGCCGTTCCATTCTCCGGCCCAATCACCAGAATAGCCATAACGCCATTTACCCGTGAAGCTATTTCCATCTACAGATTGCTGAAGCTCGATATCGCCGGCATCATCGGGTGCCTGATATGTGGGAGACTCAGACCAGGTGCCAACCATCAAACCGCTGGTCTTGCTCTGTTTACAATTAATCCTCCCGTTATCCCAATCATATGTACCCGTCACATTGATTTCAACCTGTTTCAGGTCCCAGGTCGCTTTATGCAACTAGCCTCCATATCTGAAAAACGTGGTATCCCATTTGCCGGTCCACAAAGCGTAAGCGCCATAAGTAATGACATTCTGCCCTGATTGCAGGCTGGCATCAGCGGATCCCGATCTGTTTGGAGCAGCACCGAGCAAGCCGGATTGCGCAGTCGATTGCCCTGATGACGATCCGGTCTCGGGGGAGCTCGATTGTGTTGTCACGTTGCCCGACGTAACCGCACCTGAGGTACTTTTATTATCAACATGCTTTTTGGAGATACAACTCGCTACGGAAAAAATCAAACCCAAGACTATCAGGCAATAGACAATATGACTTGCCGCAAACCGCCTAAATAACATTTTACCCCCACATATTTCGCTATGATTAAAGTCCAGGCAACGTAATTATACTTTTGAACTTACAGCCCCCGCAAATACACAAATTTGCGGCATTGAGAAATTTTATATGACCATGCACCTGCATACCGCCAGAAAGGATATTCAACGGCCCGGCGGCTTATATCCACCGGCCGTATAATTTGTTTCAAT
>JAPLHL010000014.1 GCA_026389655.1 Chloroflexota bacterium | reverse complement strand
ATATATTTCAATGCTCAGCAGGCGGTT
The DNA here is from genome assembly GCA_026389655.1 of Chloroflexota bacterium. GTDB lineage: Bacteria > Chloroflexota > Dehalococcoidia > GIF9 > UBA5629 > JAFGLP01. The sequence goes on along the minus strand of JAPLHL010000014.1, from coordinate 5,281 downwards.
GAATACGGTTTAATCGATGATATCCTGGCACCGGCAGCGAAAAAAGAAAAGAAATAAATTATTGATTTAAAGAAAAAGGGGATGCCTGATTAGAAGGCATCCCCTTTCCTCATTTTTGTGGTCCGGCTAGATGAGATTTTTATTTACAGCAGTGTCTATTTCGCCCGTTAGGTCGTAGCCGTGTATTAGGCGGTTGCTGCTATCCAGCAGCCTTTTATCTGAGGCAATTCTGATCTTGCCTTCACTGAATGCCTTAAGAGTGTGAATTATCAGTGGTGTCTCCCTGATGAATCCCGCTCTTCGTATAGCTTTAAATAAACTGCTGTTTTCCCCTTGTTCAGATTTGATCAGGCTGACCGGTAACTCACTGTTTTCCCCCCATAGTCCATCGAAATCCTTGCCGATTACAGGAAATCTACAGTACGTGATGACCGGACCCCTATCCAACTCGGGAGTAACAAGATGCATCATAACCCCGGACTCGGTCGCTCGCTGTCCCATCAGAGTCCAGATGACTTCCTGCCATGTGCCCTTGGGTCCATCCGGCAACGCAGGGTGGAGGTTTATCATATTATATCTGCTGCACATCTCCGGCCCCACGATCAGCATATATCCCGCAAGCATGCAGATATCAGGCGTGTACCTGGCCAGCATGTTTATTACCTGCCTGTCATATTCCAGGCGCCATTCAGGCAGCCTCTCATCCGTAACCCCCACTTTTTGTTCGTAGCGTTCTGCGAATTTTTTCACAGAATATGAGACGAGTGGAAGGCGGTAATTTTCCACTTCTTTCAAAAAGATATCCGTGTTATCCGATTCCCCCTTCTCCCTGCTGCAAAATACAAATTCTATGCGTGCCTTTAGCTGGCCGTTTTGAATACTTCCGACGATTGATTTGAGGAGCTTTCTGGAGCTCTCTCCCCTTGCAGTCGAGAACCACCCGATGCTAAACACGCGAATCACTCACTCTTGCTTTGTTTTCTCAATCTAGCGGTGGTGCTTATAAGATGAATCAACGGGCTTGATTTTCTGCAGTTGAGTTTGCCGTTGGACAGGGCCAAAAGAAACTCTTCTTTTGTATTAAAATCACTCATTTCAACGGTAGCGTAGGCGATTTCCTCTGGGCTATGTGCATCGCTGCCGCAACTCATGATTTTATGATGTCTTGTAGCAAGGTCGCGCGATTTTTTTTCGATGCCGGGAAACAGGCTGCGTGAGTTAAATACTTCGATTATATCTGCCAGTTCTGCTACGGACTCCAGCTTGGAGTGGTTGCGGAATGCAGACGGTCTGACCCAGTCATATGGATGAGGTATACAGATTAAGCCACCCTGGGCCCGTATCTGTTTAATCGTTTCTTCGACTGTGATTTTATTTGGTATATCTTCCTGCAGGAACATCCCCATTATTTCTCCGTAAGGTGTCAGGATTTCCTCGCAGATAATTATTTTGAAGGGAGCTATCTTACTGAGGTCTGTTGCTCCCTTGATAGTACCATGATCGGCGATTGCCACACAATTGATGCCTTTATTTTCACAGGCCTCGATCAATTGTTCGTACGACATGTTGGAATCGACCGAATGCCATGTGTGGACGTGGAGGTCTGCCTTGATCAATGAATTAGACCCTCTCCAAATACACTCCGGTCCTTGTATCTACTTTAATGACGTCACCCGTGTTCAAGAAGAAAGGCACCTGGATAGTTATCCCTGTTTCCATTTTAGCGGGCTTGCCTCCAGCACTGGCGGTGTTCCCTTTAAAACCCGGGCCGGTTTCCACGATTTTTAGCGCCACCGATATCGGGAGTTCTACGCCTATCGCCACGCCCTTATGTGTAAGAAGTTCCAGGATCATGTTTTCCTTCAGAAAATTCAATGCGTCTCCAAGAAGGGTTTTTTCAACAGCACATTGTTCGTAAGTCTCAGTATCCATGAAGTGATAGAGGTCACTGTCGTTGTAAAGGAACTGTACCGGGCGTTTCTCAAGGAATGCCTTGGTGAATTTTTCACTGGCCTGGAAAGACTTTTCAATAATATGCCCTGCTTTTACATCACGAAGTCTTATCCTGATCTGGGCTGAGCCTCTACCTATTTTGATGTGGTTGTAGTCCAATACCTGGTAGAGTTGGCCGTCCAGCATTAAAGTAATGCCTTTTTTTAATTCTCCTGCGTCGATCATGATAGTTATCCTCCCCGAATAAGTGCTTCTTTACTGGCATGTGTCAGACTAACTAGTTTGCCGTTCTCAAGTGTTACCGTATCTTCGATACGGACACCTCCCCAACCGGGAATATATATGCCTGGTTCAATCGTAAAAACCATATTATCACCAAGAATTTCATCACTCTGCAAGCCTAACCTGGGCGGTTCATGCACTTCAAGGCCTATGCCATGACCTAATCCATGCCCAAATCGTTCGCCATAACCTGCTTTATCAATCATACCACGTATCAATCGGTCGGCTTCTCCGGCAACCATGCCTGATTCGATAATGGATAACCCTGTCATTTGGGCGGCTAATACAATATTATATATATTATCGAACTGGGAATCCGGTTTTCCTATAATAAACGTGCGTGTCATATCGCTGCAATATCCATTGTAGCGTGCACCGAGATCTATTGTTACAGGTTCACCGGTAGCTATTAACTTGTCTGAAGGTTGTGCATGAGGTAAAGCCGCGTTCGGCCCCGAAGCAACTATTATCTCAAATGGCATTGACTCGCTTCCATCTTGCCGCATAAAGCATTCCAGTTCCCATGATAATTGCTTCTCCGTGATACCGGCGCGTAAGTGAGTGCTGACAAATAGCATGGCAGTATCAGCTATTACAGCAGCTTTCTTTATAAACTCTAGTTCAGAACTTTCTTTGATAATTCGCAACGATTCTACGATGCTTTTAACGGGTATTATTTGGAGTTGGCTTTCAGTTCCTGGAGGAATATTACAAATGGACTGGTAAGTGGATACTGAAAGGTGATCTGCTTCAATTCCCAGCCGTTTGATTGCCAGATTCTTGATAAACTCGGGCAGCCAGCTGGAGATATCGCCTTTAATATAAACAGACTCAAAATCAGAGGATTCTTTTTTTGCCTGCTCTACATAACGGAAATCGACAGCCAGACAGGCTTTTTGCTTTGTGACTATCAGCCATCCGTCTGAGCCGGTGAATCCGGATAAATAGCGGCGGTTTGCAGAGGAGCCAACAAGCATACCGTCAAGATTGTGGCTGTCCAGTGCATCCCGTAGGCGAATTAACCTTTCCAAGTAGCCCTTACTCCAACGACGCTATTATTAGGAAAACTCATGCTACGGTTTCTTTTCCGGAGGACCGCTGGATTCGGCGGAAGTTTCTATCTTTTTAGTGGCCTTGCATTTTGGGAATCCGCTGCAAGCCAGGAATTTACCGAAACGGCCACGCCTTACCACCATGGGCTTTCCACACTTGGGACATTTCTCATCGGTAGTTTCTGGCTTTGAATCATCACCTTTTTCCTGGTTCCCTGTATAATTACGTCTCATCGTCTGCTTGCCGGTACATTCAGGGTATTTCGGGCAAGCAAGAAATTTACCGAAGCGGCCTTTCCTGAAAACCATTTTCTCTCCACATTTCGGGCACGGCTCTTCCGATACTTCCGGAGGCTACAGTTCCTGATGGGCCCCTTACAGAGCTTATTGATTTTTTCCCCTTACATTCGGGATAGTTGCTGCATGCCAGGAATTTCCCATACCTGCTGGATTTCATTACCATCGGCTTGCCGCATTCAGGGCAAACTTCTTCGGACTTAATGACAATTTTCTGTAAGTTCTCCAGCGCGTCATTGAGGTCTTTTTCAAAAGGCGTATAAAATGATTTTATTACCGAACGCCATTTCATTTTTCCCTGAGCAATTTCATCCAGATCATCTTCCATCTTAGCTGTGAAGTTAAAATCCACGATATTGGGGAAGCTGCTAACAAGCAAATCGTTAACGATCATGCCAATCTCTTCCGGGCGGAGTTTGCCACCTTCCTTGTATACGTATCCCCTGTCAACGATAGTGGAGATAATGGGAGCATAAGTGCTGGGGCGCCCTATGCCTTTTTGTTCCAGCGCTTTTATTAACGTGGCTTCGGTATATCTGGGCGGTGGTTGTGTAAAGAACTGCTCTGGATATAGTTCAATAAGCTTTAATAGCTCGCCCTCTGTTAATGGAGGGATCTTTACCGATTTACCTTCTTCATACTCGTCTTTCTCCTCGTCACGTCCCTCAATATAGAGTGCCATGAAGCCGGGAAAACGCAAAGATGATGCTTTTGCCTGCAATAAATATATCTTCTTCTTTTTCTGCAAAGCGGCATGTATATCAACCGTGATAGTGTCATATACTGCGGCAGCCATCTGGCTGGCAACGGCCCTTTTCCAGATCAATTCGTATAGCTGGAATTGCTCTTTATTCAAGTAATCCTTTATCTTCTCCGGCTCACGGTATGCCTTGGTTGGGCGGATTGCCTCATGGGCTTCCTGTGCCATTTTGACTTTTTTTGTAAACACCCTGGGTGATTTGGGCAGGTGCTGTGCAGAAAAATTGCTCCGTATGTAATCGCGGATTTCTTCCACGGCAGTTACCGCCATTTGCGTAGAATCAGTACGCATGTACGTGATAAGTCCTGTGTCCCCTTCTTCCCCGATAGGCAGACCCTCATAGAGTTGCTGGGCAATTACCATAGTTCTTTTTGCAGTGAAATGCAGCTTACGCACGGCTTCTTGCTGCAAGGTGCTTGTTATGAAAGGTGGTGCAGGATTACGCGAGACGTCTTTCCTTTGAATCGCTGAGACTGAGTAAGCGGATTCTTTTAAATGAGCAAGTACCTCATCACAATGTTGCTTATTTGAAATATCTAACTTGCCATCGTCTATAAGCCCTACGAAAGAAGCTCTGAAGTTGTTTTTCCCGTTTTCCTGTTTTGTAAGCTCGGCTTCTATTGTCCAGTACTCAACCGGCGTGAAAATCAGGATTTCGCGTTCGCGATCAACAATCAGCCTTACAGCAACTGATTGAACGCGCCCTGCCGAAAGCCCCTTCAAGACTTTCCTCCACAATAACGGACTTAATTTGTATCCGACGAGCCGGTCCAATATCCTTCTGGCCTGCTGGGCATCTACCATCTTCATATCGATTGAGCGGGGATGGGCAAATGCATCCTCAACGGCCTCTTTGGTGATTTCGTGAAACGTCACTCTTCTCAGCGGTATTTTATCTTTTTCCAGGTTGGCGGCTTTTATAAGATGCCATGATATT
>JAPLHL010000009.1 GCA_026389655.1 Chloroflexota bacterium | reverse complement strand
GGTACCAACAACGTAGCCCTTAACAACCTAAATATTTATTAGGGGAAGGAGAATACAGCTATGCCAAGTGTAGATTATAAATGGAACGGCAGTCAGAACTTCCGCATGAACGGTGTTGCCATCACCGAGGATACGCTGAGGATCAAGTCCAACTACACCAAATCAGAGCTGATGCTAAGGCTGATTTTGCCTACGCTGTGCATCACCTACGCCGATATGAAGTTCCAGAATGCCATAGGCGGAGAACAGTTAAATTACCCGGATTCCAGAGTCTACGGCCCCAAATACTTCCATCCACCTGTAGTCATAGGAGGTGAAAAGGAGATAGAAAGGCTGACTTATATACGCGGAGCGCGGCGTGTGGAGATAGGTGAAAAGCAGACCTCCATTGAATTCCCGTCATGGAAGGAGCTGGTCATACCGCGCATGCGGCTCTCCAAGAAAGACCAGGCCGAGATCGAGCTGCAAGTGCCCGAAACCACTATCCAACTCTCGGAACCGCTGAAAGTCGATATCCGGCAATACGCCGACGGGCGGCAGGTCGGCGGTGTAAGCCTCAAGAAGCCACACCCCGACTGGACGCCGAAGAAGGTGCAGCAAATCTATGATATAAGCATACACGTCATCGACGGCATAAAGAACAATGCGCTTCCCAAAATGGAGGTGGTTGCCTGGCACTGGGACCCCGCGGACAAGCGTTTCCAGCTGGATAAAAAATACTATACCGACGAGATCGGTTATATCCATGACGCCGCCCGCCCCAGCGGCGAGCTGGAGGCCTTTGTCATGCACCTGCAGGGTCACCGGGCTGTAGTCCGCTGTTTCAGGCCATTAGCCGGACAGAAAGTGCGGCTGCATATGAAGGTTTGGCCGATGGGCGAATTCAAGGTGCCTTATGCCTGGAATTCAGACGTTTCACTCTCAAAGATGGCAGAGATATGCGGACATTCAGCGGATGCGATACTGAAGATAAACGGAATTAAAGAAGAGGATCTCAAGGCCAGCCTCAAAATAAACCTGCCCTGCTACTTGGCAACGTACTATCTGGAGTCCTGGGATAACCTGGACCGGGTGGGACAAACCTTTGGATATAAGGACGCAAAAGGGCTGGCCCAGGTAAACAAGGTGGTCGCCCTGACAGGGGCGGAGGCCATCAATCTGCCGGACTGGATCTTCCTTTACGGGGCGGAGAAAGTCACACTGGATGAGATAGACCACATATTCGGCCTGCCTACAGGCTCGTCCAGAACGGTCGGCCGGACCTATCATCCCGACCTGCGTCTGCCTTACATTGGGGAGACTGTAGCCGTGCCGTCCGCGCTCTTTGCCGGCACGCTCTGACAGCCGGCCTGAAAGGCTTTGTCCTTACAAGGACTAATCTCCAAGACGTTCGGTGGCAACTTTGCCGCTGGTAGATGAGTATATCTTGTCCACGATACAAGCGATTCGCTTTGATAACAAATGAAGTCCATAACGATATTAATAGGCGGACATGGCCCTCATAAGCCCTTGGTCACTAGTTCAAATCTAGTCGCTGCCACCATTTCTTATTTCCCTATTCCATTCGAAAAAGGGATTCAGGCTATTGATAGTCCCATTGACAGCCATCAGCAAGAGAACTAGTATTACAAATAAAGTTCATTTACACTATTAAAATGATGCGTGTCCATAGGAATAGCATGTGAAGCTGATATTCGTTTTGGTGCTATCGATAGTATTTGTGCTGATGGCAGCCTGTGTGAGTTCAACTGAGGTTGCTAAACCGAACTTACCTCATTCCAACTCCGCTGCCCCGAATTCTAATGTAACATATCCAAGCCAGACTATAAAGATTCAGAATCTAGATTGGGGCACCCTGAATTCTGAGTGGGCTAAATATGCCAAGCCCACGGAAAACGTGACTGAGTTGACCATGCCGGGCAAGTATAAAATGGCTCCTGCGACTATAACTCGCGACTCTGCCGGCGCTGAAGTACGTGTAAATTTAGTTAGATATATTGGCTCGACTACTTCTTCCAACGCACGCGTGACAATCAATGACAACCCAGTGATTGTCGGTACAGATGGCAGCTACTACACCTATTTGCAGTTGATTAAGGGGAAAAACACCATACATGTTACGACGGTCGAAGGATCGCACATAAGTGTCGAGGAAATTCTGATCACATTTACTCCTCCACTTGCAGTGACCTTGGACTGGCCGGATAGGTCCCAACTCGGTAGTGTTATGAAAGTCAGTGGCCATGTCTCCAATCCACAAGCGCAAGTGACTGTAAATGGTAGAAAAGCCGACGTAACGGATAACGGGAGTTTCACGGCAGAGGTAACCGCTTACTCTGGGACAGGTTATTCGGTGACAGCTGTGGCAGCTTCGAATGAAGAAAGTGATTCAGACGGCTGGAGTTTTTCCGAGGGCGGAGCACCTCCTCCAGGTGTATCTATTCTCAAAGCAACGCATTTTATGGCGTTAAGAAGTCCTCCGGGAGTTACGCTGAACGCTGGCGAAGCAAAGAACGTAGACTGCATGTTAATAATGGTTCAAAAAGAGAACGGTGTAGATTCCACTGACTGGTCGTTCACCGTGTTAGAGATACCAAGTTTCTCAACAACAATTAGCCTGAGTGGTGAGGGTGTTTTAAGCCCTACAATACCAATGGCACCTGGTCTAGTTGTGGAGCCGATAATTACACATCTTATTACCTATCCAAATACAGCGTATTTTATTCCGTTCCATATAAGCGCGAGCCGTGATCTTTCTAGCGGCAATTATTACCTTGATGTTCTGACGAAAGGACCGTATGTATCGGGTTTTCCTATGTTGGTTACAGTAGAAAAGCAATGAACTGCTATTGAAACACTGTGATTTGTACAACGGCCAGTAGTTGAAGTCTGCAACAATAATAAGAACCGAGGCTGGCCCTCATAAGCCCTTGGTCACTAGTTCAAATCTAGTCGCTGCCACCATTCCTCTTCGATCATATTCAAAAACTTGTATCCACGTACCTATTGACCTTCGATCCTTCTCGTAGTATCGTCGCACGCACTCGAACGAGAGGAGGGATAGGGCCATTGTCTAATATACGTATAAAAAAGCCATTGATAGCTTCCTGCTATCCTGTAAGGTAAAGGGTAAATCTTATGGCACAATTGAATGCTATTCAGATAAACTCAAAGGTTTCTTATGCTACACCAGAAATTATCACTGACCGGATGATATAACCGCTATAACCACGAACCATATACCGAATTCCTGGCTTATTTAAGGGATACACCACGGTTATAGCAAAGCCCTAATAATCGCTTATCTGACACAAATGGTAAGGCCAGTTGGGAATATTGGGATAGTACTCGGCCATTTGACATCCTTGTATTGTGGTAATATAGTTATTTACTAAATTGGTAAGTTAGTAATTTATGAAAATAGCGCGTACGGATAACTTTAAAACGGCATGGAGCCGACTGGAAGAAAAAGACAAGAAATCAGCTCGCAAGGCGATAGCGAATTTAATTGCTAATTTGAATTACCCATCATTGAGAGTAAAAAAGATCAAAGGGACTAATAGCATTTGGGAAGCAAGGGCAAGCTGTACATTGAGGATAACATTTCAATTGGATTCCGATATAATTATTTTACGTAATGTTGGTCATCATGATGAGACACTAAAGCAGCCTTAGGGGGATATTATTATGAATATATATAGTAAGGTTACAAGGAATGGGCAAATCACTCTGCCAAAATCTGTACGTGAGAAATTGGGAGTGTATGAAGGTGATATAGTTGAGATAGAAATAGTAGGCGAAAATGCCGTACTAGTGCCTCAAAAGATGATTGATAAAAGCCAGGCCTACTTCTGGACTAAAAGCTGGCAGGATGGTGAGCTCCAGGCTGAGAGTGATATCAAGAAAGGGAGAATTAAGGTATTTACATCAGCAGATAATCTGATAAAGGAACTCGATTAGAATATGGCACTCATAAGCCCCTGGTCACTAGTTCGAATCTAGTCGCTGCCACCATTCCTTTTAAATCCCATGTTGCAGAATAAGAGATTTCTGCTGTCTTTTGTATTCAGCTCGAACCCGGTCAACATTCTGCGAAATGTTTGGACGATCGTCTATAAATTAGTGTGTTCCGGCGCCATTGTAACCGGCTTTGCTCTCGCTCAGCCGGTTTTTTCTTGGGGTGACAACGAAGCCACAACTGCTTTGTTAAGCAGTTCGTTATCGGCATAGGGAGGTGCTGCCTGTTCCCTGTTAAGCATATTGATGGCGCCTGTTGGGCAGCTGCTTACACACAGGCCGCAGCCGATACACCGTTTACCGTTAACTTCTGCAATCTCATCTTTTAAAGTTATCGCTTCCATCGGGCACCTGGGAATACAATCTCCGCAGCCAATACATTCTTCGGTATTTACACCGGATATGAAGTTGGAAGCTGCTGCTCCGCCGCGTTCAACTGACTTCTTCATACTCTTCAACAACTCGCAATGGCAGATGCAGCAATTACATATGAAGTCAATTTGTTCGGTATTGCTTACACTATGCACCAGCCCCTCCTCTTCGGCCCTTTCAAGTATCCTGTGGGCTTCGTCCCTGGTAATTGGTCTGCCCAACCCGTATTCCGCTATAAAACGTGCCGATTCTCCCAGTGTTAAACATACGTCCTTGGACTTGCTGCAGGGATTATCCAGCAGCTCTCCCGTCTGCCTGCAATGACATACGACGACAGCCAGATGCTCGGCCTTATCAATATACGGTAAAAGCTTGTCGTAGGGCATAACAGTATTTTCTCCACGGATGTTCTGATCTATGGCAATTATCCTGGCAAAGGGCACTTTGGAAAAAACCTGTTTGGACGCCTTTCCTGCTTGTATAACGTTTATGAAATATTGTTGAAACAGCCTGGCAAGTTTCTTGGTCCTGTCATTAACAATACCGGTTGCGATCTGGTTCTCCATGATGCCCGGGACCAGGGGTAAAAGCAGGTAGTATTGTTTATTTATTGCAAATAGCAGCCCTTTCCTGGCCATGCCTTCCAGAAGCTCCGCCAGTTCGGCCTGGCTATGGTTTGTCTGTGAGACCAGCATATCTGCCGTTGCGAGGTTTTCGGGCAAAATGGCGGCTAACCGGGCCTCTTCTTCGGTGAATAATATTTCCATTATGTCACGAAAATCCTGGCATTTTATTATCGGCATTCCCCCTCCCCTCCGCTGGATGGCCGATGCAAGTTTATCGTACGTCAAGTCTTCCATAATCTACCTCCAGTTACAACTTGAGAATTTCTTCTATGACAGGCCTTTCTTTGCTCTAATAAGAGATTTTAATAATAACCCTGTCCAGTACTTTCCTCAAATTAAAAAGTCAACACTGTGCAAAAAAAACAACACTTGTTAATCTGCACTTGCTCAGGCGTGCCGCGCAATGGCTGTGGAAAAGCAATAGCCGTATGTTACAGCGGTTACCGGGACTGGCAATGTTAACCTTTGCCAAATAGTCGGTCTTACCTGTGTTCTTGTTGACCTTGTTCCCTTCGCCCGATTAGACCTAGGCTGCCTGGACCCGGTTGCTACGAACTGGTTTAAATAAACAACTGAATAATGCTTGACCATAAGCCCTTGGTCACTAGTTCAAATCTAGTCGCTGCCACTTTTTCAAAGACCGTTTTACCTCGAACTACGAAGAAAACAGTGGTACCTGGCTAATTTCACTAATTTAGTACTACAGGAGACTGCCAAAAAGTCATCTTGGAGAATTTATTTACCTGATTTGCCCCAATTGTCATATGTTACATCACTTGATGATTGAGTCGATGATTGCCCCCCATTTTTCCCCCACATCTTCCATGGCGCTGATGATTGATCCCCTGATTGACCGCTCGAGGAAGTTGATGAACTCACCGTAACCGTAGCTGATGCGTATACAGAGCCGGCATTGTTAGTAGCAGTGATTGAATAGACAGTATTCTCAGTGGGGGTAACAGTCTTTGTCCCACTTGTAGAATTGACAGAACCGACGCCATTAATAGAAGCTGAAGTTGCTCCACTGACATCCCATTGCAATGTTAAAGATTGGCCAGAGCTAACAGAAGCTGGAGTAGCTGTAAAAGAGTTTATCGTAGGTAGAGGCCCCGAACTCACGGTATCCTTAGCTGACGAAGTAACAGAACCAGCGGCAGGTGTTGTTGCAGTTGCAGGAGGTGTGCTACTGGCTGGTGCAGATGTTGAAGGGGTGCCTGTCGGTGTTGCCGATTGGCTGGGCACATTACCGGGTGACTTGTTTGTATTCATTATAAAAACAGCTGCACCGGCTATGCATAGAACGACCACGAAGACGATCAGAAACACAGCTAGTCCTGACGGGGACTTCTTTTGGGGAGCAGTTGCGCCCGGCCTGTATAAGTACTGTTGAGGGTATTGTTGCAGATTTCCGCCAGCTGAACGTTGATTATATGACGAAGGATCGTTCCATGTCTGCTGCTGGTTTGGATTGTACTGGCCATATGGGGGAACGTTCATTCCCCCCGGATAAAAGACCAGCCCACAATAGGTGCAAGCGTTTTGACCGTAGCTAACCGTTGTCCCGCAACGAGGACATGAATACATTTGCTGCATAGGTGCTACCCACTAGACCAGGAGCTTGCTAATGTTTTGATATACAACATTTCTTTTCAGCCTGTTCTCCGCTAATAGTATTATACAAAAGAACAAGTTTTACTTCATCATCTAGTTCAAATCTAGTTGCTGCCACCAATCCTCATTTTTCACCACGTCATTACGAGCGTAGCGAAGAAATCCCTATAAGCGAAGGAATCGACCCAAACCAAGGGACTGCACAAAATCAACAAGTTTATTTAGCTGCCAAGTCAGAACAAAAGCTTCCCGTTTTGCAGGCTGTTGAAGGATTCCTACTGACCTGTAAGTAGGAACGTAAACCTTATAATGTTGAATGCTAGACTGCCCTATTTAACCAGTTGTACTGCCGGGGGTATCCATGACCTGTCTATCACCGGCTTCTGCGGCCAATACAGGCGTAGCGTCAATGAAAAGCCACCGCTGGCCGGGGCCGGCAGCCAGTTGGGCATTTTGGCAGAGTCAGGTGAATCGCGCTGTATATAGATGTCAATCGAGCCGTCGGGATTCTTTAACAGGGGCGGGTCACTTAATGAACCCAGGCAGTACCTATTGATCGGGTTGTCTGCGAACAGGATTTTTTCATTATACATAGAAAGCGACCAGAAGCCGTTTACAGGCGGTATGCCGTCCTTATCGAAATGAATTACATATTTGTTAGTGCTCGAAAACTTAGCTCCATCGCCGCTGGTTGCTGCTGAGGCATAGAAAGCGTCATCAGTTAGATTAGCGCCCAGTCCCCGGTAAGCTATAGCTGCTCTCAGTATGTAGTTAGTCCTGTAATTGCCGGTATCGTAGGAGAGTTGCCACCCGTTCTTGATAGTACCCATTCCCCCGGCAGGAATTCCGGTCAGAGCGGACTGATAGCCAGTTTGGATTGCCGACTTAACGCCACTGTCCAGCCCTGCAAAATATGACTTATAGTCAACTCCAGCCTTGATGCCCATCTTTGCCATCCTATCCAGTAGTGGCGCATCTGCTTGATACGGAGGGTTTTCGACCATCAATTGGCAGACACAGTTGAAATAGTTGGCTGCATCCAGGGCCAGCAACTGGTTCAGAGGCGAAACCTTGGTATTGACATTAGGATCGACCGGAACATTAGCCGGCGGCACATAATTGGTGCCCCATGCAGAGAGAGGCGTCAGCTTCAGCTGGTCCTGAAGTTTCGAGACGTTCTGGTAGTCGGAAGGACCGGTACAGGCGATGCGGCCTACTATCCAGACCCATCTGGTCGAAGACTTCATTTCTGTGATGCCTTCAGGTAATTTGCCACTCCAGTTCGGGCCAGTGATGGCAAAATTACCAGGTCCGGTACCGGTAGTGCGTGAGCCGGGTGAGGCAAAAGAGTCCGTCCAGTAGTTAAGCATGGGCATCAGGTAGTAGCGGCCCTGAGTGTCCGGCAGAGAAATGATAACAGGTTCTTTCCCGGTATCAACCCAGGCTGATGAATAAAGCGTGTCGGCATTGGGGTTTACTACATTAACAAAAGTCGCATCAGGAAATACCTTCTTATTGCCGAATTGGTTGGCTGGTGATCCATACGCATTAGGTGCCGGGACTGCAGTAAAGACCTGCCGGGTGAGGTCCATAATGACTAGCGGGAAGCCGTATACCGTGGCATCGTAGGCGATTTGCTGGGCTTCCTGAAGGCTGACGGTTTGCGGGACTGGGTTCTCCCGGGGAACGCATCCAATAGCTACAGTACCCACCATGATCAGTAAAACGCTGAGAATTAGAAACCTATACAGAATTATTTTTCTCATATAGCCATTATACTACGACTTTCCCATATTTTACCTTGACCATAGTCCCTTGGTCTTATATCGTCGCAGTATCATCGGTAGGAGAAGTAAAATGAAATCTGCACCGATAATCAAAACGGTAATTGATACTCTGATGATATTTTTCCCCCGCCGATATTATATCTGGGCGGGAAGGGGATTCCTTCAGGATACGTGGCTAGCAGGGGGAAGGCAGAAAAGAAATCCCTTCTTTAAGAATATAAAACAATAAGATATAACTCAAATAAAATAAGTAGATATAAGTTAAATATAATTAAATTATACTTTAGAATAGCAAAGAGCTAGGTTTAATAAAGAATTTGATGGCGTAAACTTATATCTTTCAAATACAATAGTACTCTTGGCTGCCGGAACAATTTATTCCTTAGGAACTAAATTTACCTGGCGCCGGAAACAGTAGCTCTTCTTGACCTGACCTAGATGAATTCTTTTTCAGTTCGGACTGAGGTTGGGCTAGCATCGCAGTAGTGAATGCTGTATTACCAATAGCAGAACTTACATCCCTTGTTTCTTCCAAGCATCGATCATTACAGCAGCCACGACTCCCGCACCATCCGTCTAAATCATAAGGACATTGATGTGTATGTCCGCCCATATAAAAACCATATCACGATATATAAATGCTAGTCAATACGTATATATACCATAATATTGATATCCAGAATATTCCAATTTAAAAAATCGGCATCTTTATTAGAATGGCAGAAGGAAAGGCAGCAATTACCATCAGCAAGGACCTCATAAGCCCCTGGTCACTAGTTCAAATCTAGTCGCTGCCACCACTCCTATTAAATCCTCTGTAATCGAACAAGGAACTGTACAAAATCAACAGCCTTATTTAGCCACTACGTCAGAACAAGGGATTATACCTGGATTGATATGCTATAATTGCCTTTGAAGGTGATCTATGAAATACACAGTGATAATCAGGGAAGCTCCAGATGGATATTATGTTGCTGGCTGCCCGTTGGTACCTGAAGCACATGCACAGGGCAAGAGTTACGATGAATGTCTTTATAATATCAGGGAAGCATTAGAGCTTTGTATTGAGTATCGCACAGAGCGCGGTGAAGAAATCCCTGATGAAAGCAAATCCAGGCAGGTTCTCGTCACTTTATGACAGGTTTGCCGGGTCTCAGGGTGCGGATTGTGGTCAAGGGGTAAACGAAACTCGGTTTTGAAAAAGTCAGGCAGAAGGGCAGTCACGCTATTTTTCATCATTCGGATTGTCGCAGAGCTACGTTGCCTGTTCATCCCAATGAAGAATTAAGCCCGTATTTTCTTTCGGATGTATTGAAGCAACTGGTGATAATAAAAAGCCGGTAAAGTCCCAGGGGAGTACAAATGGCATATTTTAGTGCCTGGGATATTGCTGAGGAGATTTACCCTGCTTCTT
>JAPLHL010000125.1 GCA_026389655.1 Chloroflexota bacterium | reverse complement strand
TTTGTAGGTATCGTTGCCGACCTTAATCCCACCGTCTTCATTAATCAGTTCTGCATAAACTTCCATCTCAGGCCGCATAAGCAGGCCCCACTGCGATGCTCCGCCGGTAAAAGGCATGAGGCAACCCAACTTCAATATCTTAACTTCACTTGCCGGTTTGGCTGTCTGCGTCGGTGCGCAGGCGGTAAACAAGACAATCAACAGGACTGATACTATGCCAACCAGAAGAACCAGTTTTTTCATCTAAAACCTCCCAAAGTCGCTGTTTATTTTATTACGCAGATGTTTTAATGTAATTCAAAGGACCATTCCGCCGTTGGGACTTATTACCTGGCCGACTATGATACCGCCCTTGGCAGCAGAATATGCCGGGGCTCCCACCCTGCCTGCTATTCCGCAGACCGATGCAACTTTTCCTGCTAACTCCACCCTTTTCTCCACATTGAAAGTATTATATTGCCTGGGAATTTTAACTGAATGTGAAACCCTGCATCTATCATCGTATGAACAATCGTTCATTAAATATTTATTTCGATATATTAGCGATTTTACTTTAACATGTCAACAAATTTTATCGACAAACATATCCTTTCTTCATGAACTAATAAAACGGCCCCATGTTCAGATCATATGAATATGATTCAAACGTTTGCAGAGTATTGCTTCATGGCTGATCCACCAGGTCGGCATCCAGCAAGGCATGCTCACCGAGGTATACTTCTTCCTTGCCCTTAATGATTCCAACGGAGCCAGGATGGCCGCAGATAACCGGGGCACCGTATAACTTGGTCCCTCCCAATGTATATTTGCCCAAAAAGGTTTCGAAAGTCCCGCCCCGGAAGGCCTCCATGACCTTATCGGGATCAAGCGTTCCCACACGTTTGATAGCTTCAAAATACAATGCCATATGGTGTGCACCCCACCCGTAGCATCCCTGGTAGACCATAGGTTTGCCGAATTTTTCTTCGAACCTGACTTTGATGCGTTTCGCCATATCCAGATACCCCGGGGCTACGGTGACCTCTTTTAACTCCCACGGCACAGTCCGGTCGCTGACAACCCCCTGTGCTCCGTCATAGCCGCTTATACCGATGAACATAGCCGGATCGACCATGGTGCCCGTCTCTACTATTGGCCATTTGTAGCCTGCAGCCCACCTCTGCTTGGCAGTCAGGGCGACTTCCAGTTGCGATCCACCACTGGAGACAAGCTGCACACCGTTTTCGGCCATCTTCATGATGTACGGCGTGAAATTGGTGGTACCCTCCGGGTAATATGCACGGTAGCTTTTCACTCCGTATCTTTGTTCGATTGCTTTATCCATCATATCAAATGCAGATTCGGCTGCCTTTCTGGCGGCCTCCGGGGCTGTCCAGCCAATAACCTTAATGTCGGGATAAGCTTTCATTGCAGCAACGACCTGGTAGGTGCAAACTTCGCTGGAAGGTGTGCCAAAAATCATGTACTTATCTCTTTCCGCATCATAATTGACACCTGCACCGGTACGCCCGATAAATATCACTTTTTCAGGGTTAGTTACTCCAGCAACCGCTGCTGAACCCGAGCTAAAATATCCGACTATAGCCACCACACCCTCGTCATATATCAGCTCCCTGGCCCCGGCTGCCCCCGGGGCAGGCATGTAACCATCATCGATAAAATGCAACTCAACTTTATAGGTATCATTGCCGACCTTAATCCCACCGTCTTCATTAATCAGCTCTGCATAAACTTCCATCTCAGGCCTCATAAGCAGGCCCCACTGCGATGCGCCGCCGGTAAAAGGCATGAGACAGCCCAGCTTCAATGTCTTAACTTCACTTGCCGGTTTGGCTGTCTGCGTCGGTGCGCAGGCGGTAAACAACACAATTAAGAGGAGTGAAATTACGCCAACCATAAGAAATGATTTTTTCATTTAAAACCTCCCTAAGTCGTTGTTTATTTAATTACGCAGATGTTTTAATGTAATTCAAAGGACCATTCCGCCGTTGGGACTTATCACCTGGCCGACTATATAGCTGGAATCTTCAGATGCCAGGAAGACAGCCAGGGGAGCGATTTCGCTGGCCTTTCCCAATCTTCCCAATGGAGTGGCAAGAAGAACACTGGCCATGGATTCGGGAGACATCGTGTTAAGAAACGGGGTATCTATGTAGCCCGGCGCAATTGCGTTCACATAGACTCCAACCCGGATAACCTCAGCAGCGACCGCCTTCGTAAAGGCTATGATACCACCCTTGGCAGCAGAATATGCCGGGGCTCCCACCCCTCCTGCTATTCCACAGACCGATGCAATATTTATGATCTTTCCATACCCTTTATCTTCCATGATATTCAGAGCTTCACGGGTACAGTGAAAAGTGCCGTAAAGGTGGACTTTCAACATATTGTCCCAGTCAACATCAGTCAGGTTACGGGTAGCCCCTAATGATATATTCGTTTTCCCGGTTGTTAGTAGTTGCTCAGCTAATTTCTTATAGTTTTCGTTTACCTTTTCGTCGTTAATGGTAATCCCGGCATTATTGACCAGAATATCCAGTGTATTGAACTTATTCATGATACTTTTGAACATTTCTTTAACTGCCTGGCTTGAAGACACGTTACATAGTACCCCCAAATACGGGACATCAAACTCACGGACCCGCTCAATAGCAGCACTGATATTGGCTTCACTGATATCATTGATAATAATAGTGGCACCTTCACGGGCCATGGCCACAGCTATTTCCAGGCCGATGCCCGATCCCGAGCCGGTAATTAAAGCGACCTTGCCTTTCAATTTCATTCTATAGCCTCCCTTTGTGTTAGCTACCGTACATCAATTATGCATGCAGTAACCGCCGTCGGCCCCAATGATTTTGCCTGTAATAAAGTCGGCTTCTGATGAACAAAGGAACGCTACCAGGGCGGATATATGCCTGCCGTCATCAATGACCGGCATGACACCGGCCTTCTCATTTGTTATCCTCCACATCTCTTCCTCAGATATACCCATTATCCGGGCT
>JAPLHL010000243.1 GCA_026389655.1 Chloroflexota bacterium | reverse complement strand
GGTGTAACAGCCATGGTCGGCGAAGTAATAACTGAAGATGAAATCTGGGCTTGTACTACATGCAGGGCTTGCCAGGATATTTGCCCTGTTTTCATCGAGCATATCGATAAAATAATTGATATGCGCAGGCATCTGGTCCTTGACCTGGCGAAAATTCCAGAAACAGGCGAAGCGATTCTGAAATGTATCGAAGCTCGAGGACATAGTTGTAAAGGTACCACTCTTACAAGGACGGATTGGACCGCCGGGTTGGACATTAAGTCCCTATCCGAAAATAAGGACGTGGAGTATTGTTTCTTTGCTGGATGTGCTGCTTCACTGGAAGAGCGCAGCACCAAGATAGCCATTGCCACGGCAAAAATCTTGAAGGCCGCTGGAGTTAGCTTCGGAATACTTGGGGTTGAGGAAATGTGCTGTGGCGAACCTGTTAGAAGGATGGGCAATGAATACCTGTACCAGACGCTCGCAGCCGGGAACGTAGAGATATTTAAAAACTACGGGGTAAAGAAAATCATCACCATATGCCCGCACTGTTTCAATACTCTTAAAAATGAATACCCCCAGTTTGAAGGAAATTACGAGGTGATTCATCACAGCATCTTTATTTCCAATCTCATCAAAGAAGGTAAAATTAAACCTGAAAACATGACAGAAAACAGGATTACGTATCATGATTCCTGTTACCTTGGCAGACACAATGATATTTATGATCCGCAGAGACATGTGCTGCAGTCGATCAATAAACTGCCCCTGGTTGAGATGGCGCGTTCCAGGAATGGCGGGTTCTGTTGTGGCGCTGGCGGCGGGCGTTTCTGGATGGAAGAAAAGATCGGTAAACGCATCAGTGAGGTCCGCATCGAGCAGGTAATGGAAACTGGCGCCAATGTAGTAGCTACGGCTTGCCCGTATTGTGTCCAGATGTTTACAGACGCAATTAAAGCTAAAGGCGCAGAAGAGACTTTGATCGCCAAAGATATCGCAGAATTGGTTGCCGAGTCTTTAGAAGCGAAGAAATAATCTCATTTAATAGCTGACCCTTAATAAAAGGCCGTGATAGTCACTATCACGGCCTTTCCTATTTCGTATTAAACGTATATAAAGGTGCAGACAAGTAAAAACGTAAGATTTGTGTGGCTCCTCGGGTAGGATTAGAACCTACGACCTAGCGGTTAACAGCCGCCCGAGTATAGCTAAACTGCTTAACAAATTTAACGTCACTCAGATTGCAGAGTTAAGCAACCTAAGTAAAAGTTATATTTCTCAGGTAAAGAGTGGCAAAAGGCCACCCAGCAAAAAGTTAATTCAGTTACTTGATAAGCTGCAACCGGAGGCCAGGAAAACGGACAATTGCCAAAAGGCTATCGGATTATTCATTAAGTCACGCAGAGAAGGGACTTCACCAAATACAGTCAGAGATTACAGAAATACTCTGGCCAGGTCGCTTAAATACATGGGATTGACCCCTACAACGACAGAAATCAATAGGTTTATGCAATCTCTCGGATTTACACTCGGGGGCAAATATGGATACTACAAGTGCCTTAGAGCCTTTTATAACTGGCTGTACAGTCCAAAGTCGGCATACAGTTTTCGACCGGAAAACAATCCCATCACTTGGGTCGAAGCCCCGAAGCGACCAGTGCTTATTTTGCCCGCTTTGACTGTCGAACAGGTACAGTTGCTGATAGATAGGGCCGAATGTCTGCGGGACAAAGCAATTATATCGTTATTTGTAGATAGCGGACTGAGGATGTCAGAATTAACCAATATCAAGATATCCGATATTCATTGGGATAACCATACTATCCATGTGATTGAGAAGGGCAATAAATAAGCGTTCATGGATAAAGACTCAAAGGAAAATACAGAAGCTATTTTCTAAGGGACTTATAACTGACGCAGAATGCTTCACTATTCCCATGCTGGAGGACATAAAACGTGCAGGCAAAGGACTTCACGGCTTTAAACCTGAAAATCTGAACCGTAACAGCACTGGGGCAGACCTACATAGTTGATATACCTTTATGTAAAAGGTATATTTATAAACATCGAATTGTTATCTATGGAGGTGGGAATGAGGGCCAAGTATATCTGGGCATTCTCCATGTCATTCGCATTAGTGTTGTTCTCTCTTAACGCGTGTGCAAACCCAGTCAAACCTGCAGAATTCAATGTCTACAAGATGGATGTTAGCCCCACAGAAGTTGCCCCATCTGAGAATGTCACTGCTACAGCGATAATAGGTAATAGTGGCGGAGTAGCCGATAACTATACAACTATTTTGAATATTGATGGCAAAGAAAGGGCAAGGCAAATTATTACAATCGAACCTTCTGAAAATAAAACTATTAGCTTTTCAGTAATTGAACCTAGTATCGGGAAACATATAGTTACAATAGGGCCGGTTACAAGAAGTTTCAAGACGTACGATTTAGAAAAATATACACTGAAACATGATACTGATTCATATGATACAAATTTTAGCAACGAATTATTTTCACACGATTATCCATATACGAATTTTGATATAAAAGCAAGGCCTGTAGTGCATGAGATACAACCTCCAGTAACTGTACAAGGTGAGTTTATAGTAGATTTTATTAGCCATAGTGAGAACACTGAACCTGGAAGTCACCAAGTTAAAAAAGCCGTATATTTAGATGTTGATTCAAGTTCAGATGGTAGTAAGTACATTGGAATCTCGTACTCAGGTAAAAACTCTCAATCATTGATGAATGCTAGTATCCAATATATGCCAACCCTTGCGCATGCAGCTTGGGCAATTCAAGTGGAAGGGATGGGGAAACAGACAGAGGCTGTAATTACGCCACAAGTAGGTACAGGACCTTCCTTACAAGGCATTCCAGTCACTCTAAGATATGATAATTTAAACACAGATGTTAATTACATAAACCAAATAGCCGTCTGGCATTCTTACGCAAAACTAAGCTTGGTAAATATGGGAATTGCTGGAACACAAATCAGCACTCCGCTAATTATTTTACCCTATAAGGAAGGCTCAGTCTGCTTATATAAAGATTTATCGGGCGGTTATAAATATCTTAGCATAGGAACGAGTTGGTATCCTGGTGTAATCGATGAAAAAATAGAATTAAACAAGGGCGGGTGGGGGCTTGCAACCACGTTTTACCCGGAGAAAACGCCATTCAGCATTCAAAATATAAAGATCGCCGGAGTTGCCAACTATACTTTAGGAACACTCGATGATTACAATAATAAATATATTGCTGTACGTATATTGAATAGAGCAGCAGAGGTAATATGGTCAAAATACTTTAAGTGGAGCGATTTCAGAAATCTTGAAATAGGACAAGATAGAAGATCGAAGGCATTTTGGAGGGATGTTGCAGTTGACAATGTGGTTGTAGATGACGATTTCACTGTTGATGTATTGGCTTTGGGCAAAGGATATGATACATCTGGAGAGAGTTATGATTATTACGCCGTAGCTTATGAGAAAATTCCAAATTGTGGGACTTCTACTACGAATTCATTTATATCTGAAAACGGCAAGAGAAGCGATCCATGTATAGGTCTTTACGATCAGAATGGTAATCGCGTCTGTTTTAATCTTTGCATAAGAGTGGATGGCATTTATTGAATTATGCGTGAATGGCTGAAGACGCCCAGGAGCATCAATTTCGCGCCGGATGCCCTTCTTAAAGTCTGAGCAGGCACTATTGATAAGCGAGGGAAGTCAGACTGCCTTGCTTTACGCTTTCTGAGAGTGCTGCTGCAGGGACACCAATTCATCCACCCTGCTGGTCATGGCGTACGCCTGGTCCTCGGTGATCAAGCCGCTCTCCAATAAACGGACCAGCGCCTGGTTAACGGTCTGCATCCCCTCCTTGCCTGAAAGCTGTATCTGGCTGTACAGTTGGTGAATTTTCCCATCGCGGATTAAATTACGGATAGCGTTATTGGCAAGCATTATCTCACAGGCTAGCACCCTCCCGGCTTCATCGTTACACGGGATTAAGAACTGGCAAACCACTGCTATAAGGATATAGGCAAGCTCATTTCTTATCTGTTCCTGCTGCCTTGCCGGGAACATATCAATAATACGGTGAATTGTCTGTGCGGCATCGCCAGTATGCATAGTGCCCAAAACCAGGTGCCCGGTTTCGGCCGCCCTAATAGCTGTCTGCATCGTCTTAATATCTCGCATTTCACCTACAACGATAACGTCTGGGTCATGCCTTAACGCGTGAACCAGCGCTACATCGAAAGATTCCGTGTCCTGTCCGACGTTTCGCTGCACAATTTGTCACTTTTTATTTTTATAAACATATTCAATAGGGTCTTCTATAGTAATAATATTGCGTTC
>JAPLHL010000445.1 GCA_026389655.1 Chloroflexota bacterium | reverse complement strand
TGGAGAGTTGAAAAAGTGCTAGGTTCCAGGGGATTTGGAAATATGCCTGTCGTGTACACTGGAGATAAAGTTAGCTGGCAGGTCAGGATTACAAATAATAACCTGAGACAGCATCCGAATATCAAAATAATTACTAAAGTTGATGGCGTTCCGATCGACGATATGATTTATGACGTGCGAGGACCGAATCTGATTCCGTGGTTAGCGCACAGGGGATGGCGTGCAACAGAAGAAAACCTGCATAAAGTCAGCTTCGAACTGATTAGCGGGGGAAAGAATTGTGATATTCAAAATTGGCAGATCCCGGTGTTAAAACCGGCTCTTAGCGAGCCACGGGCTATTGAAAGGCCAATGTGGCTAAGGCCGCGCTTAATCGACGGGTTTCAGCGCTTGAGCGATAATATCAGAACAAAGCGTTAATCATGCTCCGATCAATTCAACGATGGTCAATCCGTAGTGCAATATCGCACCTAATGCCAAAACACATCGTATTCGCAGGAGGAATCATTGAGTAAGCAATCCTGGCCGGGTTATCTGATAGCACTGGGGCTGGTTGCCGCAGCTACGTTGATAGGCAAATTTCTGGAATTCATCCCGATCTTTGACCCCATCAGCGCAAGCATGCTTTATATCCTGAGTGTCGTTATCTCAGCGGCTTACGTGGGATTCGGTCCGTCCATGTTGGCTACTTTTATGGGCGTACTGGCTTTCGATTTCTTTTTTATCCCGCCGGTGCTTACCCTGGTTGTGGCAACTCAGCAAAACCAGGTCACTTTGCTTATCCTGTTCGTCGTCTCCTTTACAATTAGCTGCTTGTCTCCTCGAATCAGGCGCTAGGGAAGCGTTAATGTGAGTATACGCCGTATTCACAGCCGGCCATTGAACCGGCGAACGTATCGACGAGTTCCCAAACTTTCCCCTTCTTGTTGAAGAGCTTTACTGTGCCCTGGCCGAAGCCGCCGTTCCACAGGTCGGTATAGCGCTTGTTGCCCAGCGGGTCCTCGTAGTTGACCCAGTTCATCCCACCTTTCTGGCAGCGGAAATTGACCTCTATCTTATCTTTGCCGCTCCATCCCTTGATGTCCCATGTGACGTCGTCGCCTTTGGCCGAGCAGATGAAATTCTGGCTGGTGGGCTTGTAGAACTTGGAGAAATTGTACTCGTATAGCTTCCCGTCGTGGCGGAAGGCGATAAGCAGCTTCATGGGGATGGGGATGCCGAAAACGACCGGGCGGCCGCCGCCGATATCCAGGCTGGTCATTTCCATTTTCTTGCCCGTCTTTTCGCTGGTGAAGTTATTGCAGCTCAGCCAGACCCAGGGCGAAGTGAAGTCACTTCCCCAGTTCTTGTCCTGGTAGCCGAAGCATTCCCAGGGTGTGACTTCAAATTCCTCTCCATTGCATGTGACCTTGCCTGTATACAGGCATTTCATACCGGCAACATGCCAGAACATGGCAAAGGCATTTAGCCATCGGAAAAACCGCGAGGCGCCGAAACCTACAGGGTAGCTGAGCACCTTTTCAACCGTCAGGTCCCAGCTGAGGGAACCTGCATCGCTCATATATTCAGGGTGCGTTGCGGCTTCCTGCGCGGAGAGTAAAACCGAGCCTTTGAGCATTGTGTCGGTGGCTAGGCTGTCACCGATCTTTACGTCCATCTCTTCAAACGAGGCGGATACCTGGTTGATCCCGAAGAAATTATGCACCTGGCAGTGTTTGTCTCCCCAGCATCCGGCCTTGACCATGCCGTATGAGGGACGGGTCCCTTTTTCCCTGTTTGCAGGCAACTGCCCCATGATGGGCTTATCGCCGCCCAGGGCGGGATTGGTGATATAGTACTCGATAAAGAAGGGCCTGCGCTCGCCGGTCTTTTTATTTACTGCTGTGAATGAATGCCACCACCAGTCATAACCTTTCTTTGCCAGGGGGCCTTTGAGCATGTAGGCGTTCCTGTCTTTGTATTTCAGGATATCCGGGTTCTTTACTGCCATGTCAACCTCCACATTACATTTTTGGACCGGAGAAATCGGGATTTGAACAATTTAGCCATAGATTTCAGCATAAGTCAAGGATATATTTCCCGAAGGTATTATCAGGATTAATCATGGTTTTATGAGTAAAGCTGAAAAAATAGAGATGGAATAGAATCTCCTTGCATAATCGGCCCAGCGTCTTTAGACTATTATAGATAGCGCGGCAGAGGTATTGAATTTATGAAGTGCCCGGTAGATAAAAGCGTAATGATGGTGCTCGAACACCGCAGGATCGAGCTGGACTACTGCCTGAAATGCTCGGGGGTCTGGCTGGATTCGGGGGAATTGGATTTGCTGATTTCAGTTCTTAAAGCTGAAGGAGCGCATTTTTCCGACACCGAACCACTTGCTCAACCTGCCGGCCAGGGCAAACGGCGTTGTCCTATCTGCGGCCGCAAAATGGAAAAGGTCTTGTTGGGAGAATCACCCAAAGTCCTTATCGATAGCTGTCCGCAGGGAGACGGGCTGTGGTTCGACAGCGGCGAGCTGCAGAAAGTAATACATGGTATGGAGTCGCCGGGACAGCCGGCGCCGGCTGATGTAGTAACGTTCCTGGGAGAGGCATTCCGGGCTACTCATACGCACGACGTGAAAAAAGAAATAGTTAAATAAATTCTTGGTGTTATTCGGAGGTAATCAATGGTCATTGCAATTGTCCTTATCGCAATCGTTTTTATTCTCATCTTGATCGGCGTCGGCATGTACAACGGGCTGGTCGGGGCGCGGAACCAGGTCAAAAACGCCTGGGCGCAGATCGATGTCCAGCTCAAGCGGAGGCACGATCTGATCCCCAACCTTGTAGAGACCGTCAAGGGTTACATGGAGCATGAGCGCGGCACTCTGGAAGCTGTCACCAATGCCCGTAACATTGCTCAGTCCCTGGGTAATGCAGGTGTTGCAGATAGGGCGAAAGCCGAAGGCGAGCTGAGTGGCGCACTCTCACGGCTTCTGGCCGTGGCGGAGAACTATCCTACTCTGAAAGCGAATGAGAACTTCCTGGCGCTGCAGGAAGAGCTGTCTTCCACCGAGAACAAGATCAGCTTCTCCCGCCAGTTTTATAACGATACCGTGCTGAAATATAACAACATGATCCAGATGTTCCCTACCAACATCATTGCCGGTATGGGCAATTTCCAGGTGTCGGAGTTCTTCGAGGTCAAGGCGGCTGAAGAGAGGGATGTACCGAAGGTAAGCTTCCCCACCGCTAAAACCGGCAGCAGCCCCGACAACAAGTAATCGTCCATGTGGGAACAAATCAGGGACAATCAGATCAGGTCGGTGCTCCTGGTGACCACCATGGGCATCCTGCTGCTACTGGTCGGCTTTTTTATCGGGTTCTATCTATTCGGTGACCCGGTTTCCGGCATTATCATCGCTATTCTCATCTGGGGCATTATGAACCTGGTGGCCCTCTTCCAGGGGGACAGCATCATACTTGGTATGTCCGGGGCTAAAAAGATCGGGCCTGACGACCATCCCCGCCTCTACAACGTGGTTGAGGAGATGAAAATTGCCTCGGGTCTGCCAAAGATGCCGGACATCTACATCATGGATGACCCCGCTCTGAATGCGTTCTCCACCGGGCGGGACCCCGACCATGCGTCGGTTGCAATCACTTCAGGACTGCTGGACAAGCTTAACCGCGATGAGCTGCAGGGCGTCATCGGCCATGAAATGGGGCATGTCGCTAATCGGGATATCAGGCTGATGATGCTGGCCAGCATACTGCTGGGGTCTATTGTAATGCTGGCCTGGTATGCTACCCGGATATCTTTCTTTGGTGGCATGATGGGAGGCCGGAGGAGCAGTTCCGGTGGGGGTGGAGGAATAGTGACGATCATCATTGTGGTGATAGGCCTGTTACTGATGATACTGGCGCCTATCATGGCGCAGCTCATATATTTTGCCGTGTCCCGCAGCAGGGAATACCTGGCCGACGCCTCGTCTGCCAAGTATACCCGCTATCCCGAAGGACTGGCCTCCGCCCTGGAAAAACTGGAGAACAATGATACCAAGGTCAGGACGGCCAACAAGGCCACCGCCCCGATGTACATCAGCAACCCTTTTTACAAGGGGACTTCAGCGGGCAATGACCTGATGGCCACCCACCCGCCGCTGACTGAAAGGATACGCATCCTGCGTGCCATGTCAGGGGCGTCGTACACCGATTATGAGGCATCTTATAAAGCGGTGAAGAACGAGAGCGTAATCCCTGCCTCCGCCCTCGCAGGCGCTTCAACCATGGCCCTCAGGCAGGCATCGGCCGGGGCGCAGGCTGGTGAAGTCAATGAACAGATAGACCGGGCACGTGAGACCTCTGACGCCCTCTGGCGCCTGAACAACTACCGCTCCCTGACCTGCGCAAACTGCGGCGCCGGCATGCGCCTGCCCCCCAAATATGATCAACCGGAAGTTAAATGCCCGCATTGCGGGTATGTTAATCAGTTGTAAATGTCATTCGAGGGCCGAAGGCCCGTGGCAATCTCCTGCATGGGGGCCGTTTGATCACCATCCCTATTACATCGGGACTGTGCTCCTTGTGATGATGTGGTCGTGCTTTCCCGTACTCTGCGAAAGTCAGCGCTGATATTGAGAATGTAGCTGGGACGTCCCGGGGGCGTTGAAGAGGGGCTTTAGCCCCTCTTGGAAAATTGTTCCCTCTCCCAACGGGAGAGGGTTAGGGTGAGGGGACAAATCTGATAAACTTAACAACAGGGGAGATAAAAATTGCCTGACATCACGGCAAACGGGGTTCTAATAAACTACCAGGAAAGGGGCGAAGGCTTTCCCCTGGTCCTTCTCCACGGCCTGTCGGACGATCTTACTCTGTGGAATCCCCTTTTG
>JAPLHL010000488.1 GCA_026389655.1 Chloroflexota bacterium | reverse complement strand
CTACGGAGGCAAGCGCAAAACTCAACCAGGAGAACCCGTTACTGATGTTTGAGACAATTGTTGAGGGAACTCGCCGAACTCTGGAATTCGCTCGCACCCATGGTACATACAAATTCCTTCTGACAAGCTCCGGGGCAGTGTATGGTAAGCAGCCACCTGAGATGACACATATACCTGAGGACTACCTCGGTGCCCCGGACCCTATGGACCCGGGTGCTGCATATGGGGAGGGTAAGTGGGCAGCCGAGGTGCTCTGCCGTCTTTACGCACACCATTTTGGGCTGGAAGCCAAGATTACCCGATGCTTTGCGCAGGTGGGTCCATATTTACCTATGGATATCCACTATGCGATGGGGAACTTCATTCGCGATGCGGTTCAAGGTGGTCCAATTCGTGTGAATGGTGATGGCTCACCGCTACGTTCCTACCTCTATGCGGCAGACCTTGCTATCTGGCTTTGGACTATTTTGTTCAAGGGACGGTCCTGCCACCCCTATAACGTCGGCTCAGACAGAAGCATCAGCATTGCAGAACTTGCATTTTTAGTACGTAAACTAATAGACCCTGGAATCGAGGTGACCATTGCCCGTCAGCCTGATCCATCGCAACTTCGACAGCGATATGTTCCGTCCATTGAACGTGCCCGGGATGAATTGGCGTTGGAAACCTGGGTTTCACTGGAAGAGTCTATACAGAAAACCGTACGCTGGCTGAAAGAACAGGGCTATGTAACATGAAATAACAAATTTCAGGCAGGATCGTTGGTGGCAAATACTCTGAGAGATTATTGAAAACCTACGTGTTTATAGGCATTATGGACTTCAAGTTAAGTACTATCATTGATATCAATCAAGTAAATACACGTACTCTAGCAGGAAAAGTATCTTGACAGTACCTTTTTCAAAGAACCCGAATCAATCAAGAAACCTCGCTATCGGACTCGGCATCTCTCTGGTAATAATTGGCGTATATAACGCTCTCTTTTTTAACCGGTATTTACCCTTCACGGAAGGTTGGTTCAGCGTTTATGCCCACTACATACTTAATGGCGCCATACCTTACCGTGACTTCCATTTCTTCTTGCCTCCCCTCTATCCGGGCATGATGGCCGCATTCACATATATCTTCGGAGCTGGTTTTCTCGCTCTGAGGGTACTCGGCATAGCTGTTACATTATCCATAACGGCCATGCTGTTCCTGCTTTTTTCAAGGTTATTCCCGGCCTATATTGCCTGCGTCGTCACGATAGTTTCGGTAATCTACTATCAGTCAAACGTCGCCTTTTTTGGATATAACTACATTAGTTTTCTTCATTTATTTGCATTATTGGGCACATTCTTTATCTGCAAATATTATGATTACGACGATCACTCCTTAAAATCAGGTAAAGGACGGATAGCATCGGCCTTCCTTTTTTGCGCAGGTTTGTTTGCTGCATTGGTACTCCTGACGAAGCAAAGCGATGGATTTTTCGTGTTGATCCTCTCTTTTCTAGCAGTAGCGATCAGCGCTTATGCTAAAGAGGGCCTCCGCAAGGCGCTCAGGAGCATGACCATCTATTCTGTTGGCATCTTTATACCCATGTTGGCCCTTTTTATCTGGCTAATTTCAAATGGCGTATTGCTATCCTTCTGGAATCAGGTTTTTGTTGGGGCATCCTCATCTAAGGGAGGACTCATCGCAATAGTATTCGCATGGATCCCCCGACTTTTCACCCCGGAAAACGTTGGAGGGTTAATAGTTGTGATACTAACAATCATCGCCTTGAGGATATATTGCTTTCCTCAAGGTTTCATGCTGGGAAGGTCAGGAGATAAAAATCACAGGACGTATTTTCCCCCCACGCCTAAGATGGTGGTTATATTCTCGGTCATTTTTATCTTATTCATGCTCTGCATTCTCCCCCCTTCTGGAATATCGGTCTTTCCCATGAACTTATTGAAAACCACTTTTTGCTCTTTATTTATTACCGTGTACTGCTGATAAGCGGGTTCACAGGATCTCTGCTTCTATTCTGTATCTATCTTTTCAAGATTATCAGAGAGAAGAAGGCCTTGTATTTTGATATCTTTATAATTTCGACAATATCGCTCGGTCTTTTGTGGTCCACTAGCACTTCCGCAGCCGTAGGTGATATGGGAATGATTCTAGGCCTTGGCTTGCTGTTAGGCTATTTATCCTTCATCCCCTCGTATTTTAACTTGAGCAAGATCGCGTCCCTTATACTCTGCGCGTTTTTAATACTCTTCTGCGCATCACAGAAATACATTCATCCTTATTATTGGTGGGGACTAACTCAGCCTGATATCCGGACGACATCCACGCCATTGGACTCAAAATATCTTGACGGTTTTATCGTTTCAGAGCAAACGGCCCGCGTCTATTCAGAAGTAACTTCAATTGTTGAAAGATATACCAAGCCGGGAGATTCCATATACACATTCTCCAATATCCCTATCTTTTACCTGCTTACAGACCGCTATCCAAACACCTTCGCTATCGTGAGCTGGTTTGATGTATTACCTGATAATTTGGCTGCGGATGAAGCCAGGCATATACGCGAATCGCCGCCAAAGGTTATTATCTATCTCGATGTCCCTGAATTCGCATGGGAGGCTCACGAGCAGATGTTTCGCAATGGGGAAATGAGCGGGCAAAGAATGATCAAAGAGGCTATTTTGTACCTTGCTTCCAGCGGAAACTACGAACTCGAAGCAAAGCTTGACGTTCCGGATGGCTGCACCTTGAGTGTGTGGAGAATGCTCGAAGAATAGATCATGATGCTAGCAACCCGCCTCAAAGATCGGGGTGATGGTGAGAAGTCCGATTGATATCATTTCTATCTTTCATTACAATAGCACAAAAATATGCTCCTTTGAGATCTATCTAATATGAATAATATGAAGAAAAAATGTGCCCTGGTCTTGGGACAATTTAGACTTCCTAAAGCCCTGCGTTCATGGTTGTCTCGGGCATCAGACGGGTTGCGGTTTCTTTGTTCAAGTGGAAAACCAATGCTCAAGGAAGAGAAAATCAGTCTCCTCGTTTTGATCATCGTAGCCGGGTTTTCCATCGCAGTGGCTTATCATTATGTAATGGGTTATTACCTGAGTAAGCCATGGCCTGCAAGTACATTTCTGCACATTCCGGGTGCAAGGTTTTTTGATTTTGACAAAGTTGTGCGTCAATCTGCTGCCTTAGATCCCTTTGGTGAAGATATAGGCGGCTTCGCAGGAGCACCATTTGCGCAATTTGTTGGTTATTTATTTTCGCTTATACGGCCTGCGTTGCTGCGATTGCCTATATTTTTCGGCTCCTTTTTTGTTGTGTTCATTCTAATGGTTAAGCATCATCTTTATAGTTTGAAGTCAAAACTTACTTCTTACCAATTGCTTGCAATTTTCGCTATCGTGTTCCTGACATACCCGGTTCTTTTTGCTGTGGACAGAGCGAATTTCGACCTGCTTGTTGTCCTATGTCTTTTCCTGTTCGCCTTTACCTATGAACGGCGGAAATATAAAGCCAGCACGGTTTTCCTTGCACTGGCAATCGCACTCAAGCCATATGCAGCTATCTTTATTATAGTTTATGCCCTTGACAAAAAATTCAAGGATGGCCTATTAGTGATTTTTAACGCCGTATTTTTGACCGTATTGAGCCTCTCTCTATTTAAAGATGGCCTATTTGCGGAAACACAAAAATACTTTCACGCACTATTTAATACGGTTGACTATTTATCAGTCGGTAATCAACAAGCCTTCACCTCGGATTTATATGGTTTATTAACAGTCGGAATGAAGTTCATTGGAGATAGGTTGGGGACAACAATATATTTGCCGGCGCACCCGGAGGCTAGAATTCTTTATGCGATAGTGGCAATTATTGTATTCATTTACTTCGTAATTTACCTCTGGGAAAAACCTAAACCTTTATGGAAAACTATTGCCGTGTTGACAATATTAATAGTTTTACTTCCATACAATTCGGCTGATTACCGCCTCACTTATCTTTTTGTTCCTATGCTAATGTATATGGCTATCAATGAAAAAACGCGAAATGATCTGCTTATCATAATCTTGTGGGGCTTATTATTAGTACCAAAAAATTACATAGCCTTAGTATCTCCCCAGAACATCGGCATGATCATCAACCCGCTGCTTTTAATAGGTTTGCTTATCTGTGTCATTCCGGGTGCATTCTCCATCAGTGGCATAAAATCCACATTACGTTTTATTTATAGAAGATCAATATCAATATTTCCGATATGCAACACGAAAGTTCTATGAATATCGCAAAGGGGAGACGACCTAATCCACTTGCAGAGCCGGGATGTCAGTCTGATCAGGATCATTTCCGGCGCGACTTTTTAGTAGCGTTTGTGGTTATCCTGATTAGTGCCACTATACTCGTAATAATAAACCTTATTATCAGTCATTTTATGAAGAATGAAGTGGATCAAAATATCTTGGAAAAAGTCGTCCTTGCGCCAAGCGAATTCAATCCTGAACAGCTTGAAAGGACACAATACCTGGTAAGCCTGATAGGGTTCCCGATTCTGTGCTTTATAGGCTGGCTATTGTCAAACAAAATTAGTTCGCGGAGCGAACGAGTGAGACCCGTTCTGTATCCGGTAGTAGCTTCTTCTGTGACCATTGGAGTTGGTCTCTGGTTATACTTTGCATTGAAAAAAACCGACTTTTTTTACATAAAAGGATTCTCGTTCCTGACAATGATTTTCTTTTTGCTTATTCTCTTAATAATTTATATAGAACAAAAGTACTCGCCCAAGCGGTTAGCAGTTTTACTAAATATTGGTGCGATTGGGCTGTGCTCATTCCTTTCGTTCGTAATCGTATTCTATTGCATTAGTACCGAAAACGATTCACAAAGCTATTCGTGGCATACCAATGCATATATATATTCCATTGTCCAAGTCTTTGGAGGGAAGACGTTACTTATTAATCTAACCAACCAGTATGGTTTTTATCCCTATTTTCTGGAGCCAATATTTAAAATAATCGGGTTGCATATAATCCTGCTTACGACTGTATTTGGAGTTCTTCTTGCGGGTTTCTTCGTTATCTTATTTTTCCTGATCAAACAACTAGTTAAAAGCCGTGCAATAGCACTATGTGCTTTTTTAGCTATGCCTGGGGCTTGGCTTTGGGCCCAATGTTTTACTGAATATGGGCCTGTTTTTCAGCACTGGCCGCATCGCGTCTTATTCCCCGGACTCCTGCTTTTAATCGTATGGTTCTATCAAAAAGCAAAGGGGAAGTCTAAGAGTCTGCTATATTACTTAACTTTCATTGTATGTGGAATGGCAATATTATGGAACATTGATACAGGTGTCGTTGTTTTTGGGTCATGGATCGTGTTTTTATACTGGGAAACGCTGGGACAGTGGAGGTCTTTTCATTTTAAGAAAACGGCTAAAGCGATCATGCAACATTCATTGATAGCGTTAACTGTCGTTATGCTTTCGATTGGTTCTCTCTATATATACACTTATCTTCGAAGTGGGGCCTTTCCAGATATATTAGCTGCGTTAAGATATCAAGGGAT
>JAPLHL010000410.1 GCA_026389655.1 Chloroflexota bacterium | reverse complement strand
ATCACGTCCACGGTACCGCTCTTAATATGCTCGGTCCCTTCGGAAAGCCGGCCTACGTGATCAAGCTGATAGCGTCCACCTCTGACATCCTTGAGCAATTCGCCTATCAACCTGGCGTCGCCCGGGTTGTCCTCCACCAGCATGATATTGATGGGTTTATTGTTCATTTGATGTCTTATCGCCCGTCCGTCGGAAGCTTTACTATAGTGAGCCAGAAATGCGATATGGACTGGACCATCATGATAAACTGATCGAGGTCAAGAGGCTTTGTGACATAGCAATTGGCATGGAGGTCATAGGTTTTGACGATGTCCTCCTCGGCCTTGGATGTGGTGACTATCACCACTGGTGTGCGCCTCAGGTCGCAGTCACCTTTTATTTCCGCCAGCACCTGCCGGCCATCCTTCCTGGGCAGGTTCAAGTCAAGCAGTACCAGGTCGGCTGGAGGTTTCTCCGCATATTTGCCTTCCCGCCGCAGAAAGGCCATGGCCTCAACGCCGTCGTTGACGACGTGCAGGTTGATCTTTAACTTGGCGTCTTTTAGCGCCTCCTGTGTCAGCCGTACGTCTCCCGGGTTGTCTTCCACCAGCAGGATATCAACCGGTTTCACCGCAATATCTTGTTGCATCATTCAGTGTCTCCTTTCTCCCTTACCGGGACCGTAAAATAAAATGTGCTTCCCTGGCCGGGCTGCGATTCCAGCCACATCCTGCCGCCATGACGCTGCACTACCTTTCTGGCAATGGATAATCCTATACCGGTGCCCGGGTACTCAGCACCATTCAGGCGCTGGAATACCAGGAAAATGCGCTCGAAGAACTGGGGGTCGATGCCTATGCCGTTATCTTTGACTGAGAAAACCCATTCGTCCCCAACCAGTTTGGCGCCGATGCAGATGTGCGGCGGTTCCGCTCCATGAAACTTAATGGCATTGCCAATAACATTCTGGAATACCTGGACCAATTGTCCTTCGTCGCCAATTACCTCAGGCAGGTCCTCATGTTCGATGACTGCCCCGGCCTCACGGATAGCCACTTCCAGGTTGCTGGTGGCAGCATATAAAACTTCGGAACAATCTACGGGCATGAAGGGCTTGCCGCGTGTCCCCACCCTTGAGTAAGACAGGAGGTCGTTGATCAGGTTCTGCATACGCTTGGCGCCGGAAACGGCGTAGTCTATGAAGTCGTGTGCATCGGGATCTAGCTTGTCTTTATAACGTTTTTCAATGAGTTGAACATAACTCGATACCATACGCAGGGGTTCCTGCAGGTCATGCGAGGCCACATAAGCGAATTGCTGCAGTTCCTCGTTGGAGCGCTTCAGGTCCGCCATGGTCTTTTGCAGGGCGTCCTCAGCCTTTTTACGCTCGGTGATATCCCTGATCTGCATAAGTACGGCGATGGCTTCGCCCTGGTCATCCCTGATAAATCGCATTTGCGTATCTGTCCATATTGTGGAGCCATCCTTGCAGTACAGCTCGCTTTGAATATCATAATGACGGTCCGGTGGGAAAGTGCCTTCCTTTTCCTCCCGCATCATCCTTGTAAATAATTCCAGCGATCTCTTGGCCGATTCCGGGGCCACCTTTTTTGTGAGGGGCATATTTCTTTGTTCTTCGAAGCTGAACCCGGTTAATTTCTCACCGGAGGCGGATACCCAGACCAGGTTATTGTCCTTATCCATAATCGTCACAATATCCGTGGTATTTTCAGCCAGCAGCCTGTAGTTCTTTTCACTTTCGTCCCTGGCCCGCTCGGCGCGTTTTCGATCTGTAATGTCCCTGCCCTGCATCAACATCCCCGTAGCTTTGCCCTGCTCGTCCCTGATACATTGGAACCTGTTTTCCGTCCAGTAAGTAGAACCGTCCTTGCGATATACCTCGAGTTCCACATCATAATGACGGTCTGGAATCCCTCTGCCTGCCATCTCGTCTTCATAGGCCGCTATGAATATATCCGTTGTCTTTTTCAACGATTCAGGTGTCAACTGTTTTTCAACGGGTAAGTTCTGTAACTCCTCCAGTGTGAATCCGCTATCCTGACTTTTTGGAGCAGAAATCCAGGTGATATTCAAATTCGTATCCAGCATTAATACCACGTCGGTAGTATTCTCGGCCAGCAGCTTGTAGTGCTTTTCACTTTCGTCCCTGGCCCGCTCGGCCGCTAAACGCTTACTTATGTCAACGCCCGTGCCGAGCATATAGGTGTGGTCCCCAAGTACCACGCGTTTGGCGGTGATATGGTACGGTATCTTTTTGCCTGCTTTGGTTACTATTTTTATCTCTGTGTCGGCTGCCCCATCTCTAAAGACCTCAATCAGTTTGGCGGCCATGAGCTCCTTATCCTCTTCGGCAATAATATCCCAGGCGCGCATATTTTGCGCTTCTTCCGCCGAATATCCCACCACGTCCATGGCATTCTTGTTATATCGCACAAAACGACCTTCCGTGTCGATGACGTAGAAAATGCCGGGAAGACTGTCGATAACGGCGTCCGAGTAGAGCTTCTCTTTTATGAGCGCATCTTCAGCCAGTTTTTGCTCAGTTACGTCACGGGCAATGCCGCGCACCCCGATTATTTCTCCTTTTTCATTGCGGAGGGGAAAGATTGAGTCCTCGCGATAGGTTATGGTACCATCCTTCTTCAGGCTGATGCCGGGACGTCTGCGCTTGGGGATGCCGGTTTTATAGACATTGGCGTAGTCTGCTACGGTGGAGCTCCAATTTTCTTGCGGTATGTACTGCTTATAGCTCATCTCAAGCATCTCATGCCTGGTGCCGCCGAATATGCGTGCTATAGCTTCATTGATGAAAATAAAGTGCCCTTTGCAATCGATTTCATAGTAGCCCTCACCCATTTCCTCGAGTATGGTACGGTATTTTTCCTCCGACTTCAGCAATTCTTCCTGTAACTGCTTAACACCGGATATATCGGCTGAAACCGATCCGAGGATGGTTTTTAATTTCCTTTCATCTCTTGTCCGCATGCCGTTCTACCTCCGCTTTGTCCATGTGCCGGTTGGCAGTAATTTCTCCGTGAGATTGCCGGAAATGCGGGAATGACTCAATAATCCCTGTAGCCGGGTGCGACTGCACATCTTCATTTTTCCCACCTGCTAATCTTATAGGAGTGGCGGGGAGGAAGTCTGCGGCCTTCTGGCTCATTTTGAAGAGACGAACGGTTCAGTTTTACTTGGCGGGATTCATTCCCCTACTGCTTGCCGCATAGTGAGGAGGTTGCTATGGGGGACGTCGAGAGGATAAGTACAGCCGGTTGTGACAATAAGCCGCCGGCCTCGCATTTGCTGGATGGCATCCTGTACCTGCGCCTTGACCTCAGCAGGGCTTCCAAAGTGGAGCGTCTTGAACTGCTCGACCCCGCCCATAAGCGCATGCGGAACGAGTTTCCCCGCTTCAGCCAGGCCGGGCCAGGCGGTACGGTCGTGCCAGTTAACAGCCTGCACCGGGTAGTCCGATAACGGGATGAACATGGGATGCTGGCCGTGCAGGTGCAGCACATTGAACCAGCCCCCCTTGGAGGCAGCGGTAAGCGCGGCCAGGTCGCCGGTACGGCCGAATTGCCGGTACTCATCTTCGTTCATAAGCTCATAGCTGGCAAAACGGGTGGAAAGAAAGATGCCGTCGCATCCTTCGGCCAGTGCAGCATGAACGAAACGGGCGCTGGTCTCGGCCAGCGCTTCGAGAGCCCGCAGCACACGGTGAGGCTCGCTGCGAAGATGCACGAACAGGTTCTCATCTCCCGCCAGGTAGGCAGCCATGGCCAGCGGGTTAAACATTGTGAAAATGACCGGGGTGTCTGATTCTTTTTGATCGATAATCATGCGCAGTGCCTCTAAGTGCCGGCCGTAGCAGCCCTTATGCACATCCAGTGGCTGGATGCGGTCCCAGTCCTCCACTCTCCGGATGACACGTTCAAGATACTCACGGTCGCCCATGCAGTTGCCGCTGTAAGTGTGAGTTACGCCGTAATCTTCGACGCAGTAGACCGAGGAGACCGGCACTTTAATAAAATCGA
This sequence comes from Chloroflexota bacterium, assembly GCA_026389655.1. Lineage (GTDB taxonomy): Bacteria > Chloroflexota > Dehalococcoidia > GIF9 > UBA5629 > JAFGLP01. The sequence continues at coordinate 694 of JAPLHL010000410.1, read as the reverse complement.
GGTCGTAACGGCGCTGAAAGTCCAGTGCAACCAGTGCCAGCGATACCGGTTTCTGGTCATCGCCCGGCCAGTGCCTCCAGAATGATACCGGCACACGGTCGACTGTTTCCCCTGCTAATGCTGCCTTTACCCTTTCCCTCTTTGTCATCTCCGCCATCGCATTACACTCCACGGCTATATAATCAGGTCTGTCTGCCGTACCTTATCTTGGCAAAGAGCATCAAGCACATGAGTAAAACCGATATTGAGTTCCATATGATCAAGGGCAACAGGCCCAGGGCAATGCCGTAAATCAGCCAGCACAGCCCGCCCGCCAGGAAAAGCAGTGTGAACGACAGGCTAATCTCACGTGCGCTTTTGAGTTGAAACAGCCGCCATACCTGCGGAACGATGCCCACAGTGATGAACAACCCTGCCAGGAAACCCAGTACCTCATGCCAGTTCAAATGTATTCCTCCTTTCGGTCAGCATATTCAAATTATAGCATGGGGCTTTCAATCTCAGCCTCATAGTATCTCTCAGGATATGATAAGCCCACTTTCTTTTAAGAAGTTCAAGTTCAGGGCCGTATGTGTTTAACGTACGTTGCGAGCAAAAAAGCGCTGTTTGGGGTAATATTATAGCTTGGATTACGGACATGGAATTAAATAAACCTCTTAATATCGTTGTTACGATCCCCATGGATGAGGACCTC
>JAPLHL010000414.1 GCA_026389655.1 Chloroflexota bacterium | reverse complement strand
CGTGCCGTCCAGCACACTGGTACTGGGCAAGCTGAGCGGAAGACACGCCTTTAAAGAGAGGCTGCTCGAACTGGGGTTTTCACTGAATGATGAAGCTCTGACGCATGCTTTCAAGGCTTTCAAGGAGCTGGCAGATAAGAAGAAACAAGTGACCAACCGTGATATCCAGTCGCTGATAGGTGAGGAGATGCGCACTGCCTCGGAAGTATATCACCTGGACCATGTCGGGGTATCGTGCGGTAATCAAAGCATGCCCACTGCTACGGTCAGGTTAATAGGACCTAATAAAGAAATATTAGCGGATGCTGCACTCGGAACCGGCCCGGTAGACGCCGTTTACAAGGCTATTAATCGGCTGGTGCGCGTACCCAACCAACTTACCGAGTTCAGTGTTAACTCGATTACGGAAGGTATCGATGCGTTGGGCGAGGTCCTGATCCGCATTGAAAGCGGCGGCGCCATCTATACAGGCCGCGGCGCCGATACTGATATTATAGTTGCAAGCGCCAAAGCATATATGAATGCGCTCAACAGGTTGCTGGTAACCAAGAGATCCAGCAGGCAGGTGGAAAGTGAACCCTGAAATCGAAGCCGTCTTACGGCTGCTACTGGCAACTTTTCTGGGAGCTATCATAGGATTCCAGAGAGAACGGGCACATAAACCAGCGGGACTGCGCACTCATATATTAATCAGCCTGGGATCGGCATTATTCACGATAGTTTCGATCATGGGTTTCACGGGAACAGTCGACCCGGCCAGAGTGGCGGCAGGAGTGGTTACAGGTGTAGGGTTCCTGGGAGCCGGGGTCATATTTCGCGGGATGCGTGGGGACACACCGATTGTAGGCCTGACAACGGCAGCCAGCATCTGGGTCTCTGCGGCCATAGGTATCGCTGCAGGCGCAGGCATGTATATTATCGCGACCGTAGTGGCCATTTTGACCTTGATCATACTGCTTATCCCGAGGGTCAAAGGGTAAATTTAATAACAGGAGCGTTTTATTTTGACACTGGCAGAGAAAATACTGGCCGCCCACTGCGGCAAAGATAAAGTCAGCCCAGGAGAATTTATCAGCGTTAAGACTGATTTTGTACTCTCCAACGATATCACTGCGCCCATTGCAATCAAGGAATTCAACCGCCTGGGCGTTTCAAATGTGTTCGATCCCAAGAAGATCGTCATGGTGCCGGACCATTTCTGCCCCAATAAGGACATACAATCGGCCGAGATAGCCAAGATGATCCGTGATTTCGCACACAAGCATGACCTGGTCTATTTCGAAGTGGGCCAGATGGGCATCGAACACGTGATCCTTCCGGAGAAGGGACTGGTGCTGCCAGGCGAGGTGATAGTAGGAGCCGACTCTCATACGTGCACCTACGGAGCGCTGGGCGCTTTTGCCACCGGTATGGGTTCTACAGACATAGCCGTAGCAATGGCTACCGGCGAGATATGGATGAAAGTCCCCACAACTATTAAATTCGTGTTTAAGGGCAAGCTGAGGAAATGGGTGGGAGGCAAAGACCTGATCCTGTATATCATCGGGAAAATCGGAGTTGACGGCGCACTTTACTCGGCCATGGAATTCCACGGCGAGGCCATAGATTCCCTTTCAATGGACGGACGCTTTACGATGTCTAACATGGCCATTGAGGCAGGGGCAAAGGCAGGCATTTTCCATGCCGATAAGAAAACACGCGATTATTTGAAAGGCAGGACCTCCCGCAAATATACGGAGTACCGCTCAGATCCGAATGCGGCTTATTCACAGGTAATCGAGTACGATGCTTCTACGATCGAGCCCCAGGTAGCATTCCCTCACCTGCCTTCAAACGCTAAACCGATAAGCCAGGTGGGGAATGTAGTAATCGACCAGGTTGTGATAGGAAGCTGCACGAACGGCAGGATGGAAGACTTGCGATTAGCTGCACGAATACTCAAGGGCAGGAAAGTGGACAGCCGATTAAGGTGCATCATATTGCCCGGATCGCAGAGAATTTACCTGGATGCCATGAAGGAAGGCTTGATCGAGACCTTTATTAAGGCCGGCGCCGCCGTGAGCACGCCTACCTGCGGACCGTGCCTGGGCGGACATATGGGCGTACTGGCAGCGGGTGAAAAATGCGTTTCCACTACGAACCGTAATTTCGTCGGCAGGATGGGACACACCAAGTCGGAAATCTACCTTGCCAATCCCGCCGTGGCAGCGGCCAGCGCAATTTTTGGCAGAATAGCAAATCCTGAGGAAGTGGCATAATGACATTTAAAGGAACGGTTTTTAAATATGGTGATAATGTAGATACCGATGCTATCATACCGGCACGGTACCTGAACTTGCATGAACCGGCAGACCTGGCCGCTCACTGCATGGAAGATATAGATATCGATTTCGTTAGCAAGGTCAAAGCAGGCGATATCATAGCGGCCGATTCAAATTTCGGTTGCGGGTCTTCCAGAGAGCATGCGCCGGTAGCAATCAAAGCGTCGGGAATTTCGTGCGTGATAGCTAAAAGCTTTGCACGCATATTCTTCCGTAACGCAATCAATATCGGCCTGCCGCTATTGGAATGCGCAGAAGCGGTAGACAACATTAAAGCCGGAGATAAGGTTGAGGTCGATCTTGCAGCCGGTAAAATAACTAACTTATCCAACGGCAAGAGCTTCACATCAAAGCCTTACCCGGAGTTTATGATGCAGATAGTTAATGCCGGGGGGCTGGTAGAGTACACGAAGAAAAAACTGGCAGGGAGCCGTTAAGTTGAAATTTACGATCGCAGTCTTGCCGGGCGACGGAGTCGGCCCGGATGTTATCAAAGAAGCCCAAAGAGCACTGGAGACCGTCGGGCAGCACTTTGGCCACGAATTTGTGTATAAACCGGGGTTTATCGGCGGGATATCTATCGACAAATTCGGCACTGCCCTGCCGGAAGAAACACTGGAGAACTGCCGCAAGTGCGACGCTGTCATGCTGGGAGCAGTGGGCGGGCCGAAATGGGACAATCCCAACGCAAAAACAAGGCCCGAGGCCGGACTGCTTGCCATCAGAAAGGACCTCAAGCTCTTCGCCAATCTCAGGCCGGTTAAAATGCTCCACATGCTGGAGAACTCAACCAGCCTCAAGCCGGAAATAGTGCGCAGCGTGGATATGATGGTTGTCCGTGAATTGACGGGGGGTCTATATTTCGGAAAACCCCAAAAGCAATGGCGCACTTCCCGCGGACGCAACGCCGTAGACACGATGGCCTATTCCGAAAAAGAGATCGAGCGCATTATCCGTGTCGGCTTTGAACTGGCCATGAGCAGGCGCAAGAAACTGACATCGGTAGACAAGGCCAACGTACTTGAATCGTCGCGGCTGTGGAGGCAGATAGCAAGTGAAATTGCGGCAGAATACCCGCAGGTCAAAACAGACAATATGCTGGTGGACGCCTGCGCTATGCGCCTGATACAGAACCCATCCTATTTCGATGTTATTGTTACCGAGAATATGTTTGGTGACATCCTTACGGATGAAGCCTCCATGCTGGCAGGCTCGATGGGTATGCTGCCTTCAGCCAGCCTGGCAGACATCCCGTCAGGCAATAACTCACGGGCTTTTGGCTTATACGAGCCTATACACGGCAGTGCGCCGGACATCGCCGGTATGAACATCGCCAATCCCATAGCCACGATACTGAGCATTGCAATGATGCTGAACTATTCTTTCGGCCTTCCCAACGAGGCGATGGCAGTGGAGAGGGCAGTATTGCAAACACTGGATGAAGGATATCGTACGAAGGACATTATGACGGAGGGAACGAAGCAGGTTGGAACAACGGAAATGGGAAAAATCATCTCGGAGCGAATTAAGGATTAGACGGCCACAGATATGAAACGTGTATATTTATATGATACAACTCTCAGAGACGGCGCCCAGCAGGAAGGTATCTCTTTCAGGGTCTCCGACAAACTGAAAATAACCCAGAAACTGGATGACCTGGGAATAGATTACATCGAGGGCGGTTGGCCGGGGGCCAACCCGAAGGATACTGAATTCTTTGCCAGGGCAAGCGATTTAAAACTGAAGACCGCCGTTGTGGTCGCCTTCGGAAGCACCAGGCGAGTGGATGTGAAGGTGGACGAGGATGCCGGTCTCAAAACGCTGGTGCAATGTGGAGCGAAAGCAGCCAACATCGTGGGGAAGACCTGGGACAGGCAGGTCAAACAGGTACTGGAAACGAGCCTTGAAAACAACCTGGCTGTCATCAGCGAGTCAATTGCTTTTCTCAAATCAAAGGGATTGACCGTATTTTTCGATGCCGAGCATTTCTTTGACGGATTCAAGTCCAACCCAAAATATGCAATTAATGCCCTGCTGGCAGCAAGCAAGGGAGGAGCTGATTGCCTGGTGCTCTGCGATACAAACGGCGGAACGCTTCCTTCTGAAGCAGCATCCATAATCTCAACGATAGGTAAAAAAGTGAGAAGCCCACTGGGCATCCATGCTCATAACGATAGTGAAATGGCTGTTGCAGTTACCCTGGCCGCCGTTGAAAATGGGGTTACCCATGTTGAGGGGACAATGAACGGGTACGGGGAGCGCTGCGGTAATGCCAACCTGTGTTCGATCATTCCAGCCCTGCAGCTAAAGATGGGAATTAAATGCATCACAACCGCACAGTTGTCCCGTATCTCCGATATCTCGCATCTAGTGGCCGAGGTAGCAAACCTGCCACCTATATCGAATTTACCTTACGTAGGAAGCAATGCTTTCCTGCATAAGGCCGGCCTGCATGTATCTGCCATTTCAAAGTGGCGTGAAAGCTATCAGCATATCGACCCAAAATCGGTGGGAAATAATCCGAAGGTGGTCGTCTCCGAGCTTTCAGGAAAGAGCAATATTATTTTTAAGGCCAAAGAGCTGGGGATACCGCTGCATCCGCATGGGAAGGAAGCGCGCCAGATTCTGGAACAAATAAAGCAGCTGGAGAACCGGGGATTCCTGTATGAAGATGCCGACGCATCATTCGAGATGCTGCTCTTGAGGTCTATGCCGGGTTACAAACCACCCTTTACCCTGGTGGACTATATGGTGGTGATAGAAAGGCACAGGAGACTGCCGGCAGCCTACGATATCGGAGCGCAGTTCCTGGCTGAAGCCACGATCAAGGTAAAGGTCGACGACAAACTGATGCATACCGCCTCCGAGGGAAACGGCCCGGTCAATGCCCTGGACCGCGCATTGAGGAAAGCGCTGCTGGAATTTTACCCCGGGCTGGCAAAAGTGGATCTGCTTGACTATAAAGTGCGTATACTCGAGGGCAACAGCGGCACAGGCTCACTGGTGCGCGTTTCGATTGAATCAGGCAACAGCAAAGTGCAGTGGAGGACAGTGGGAAGCTCTACCAATATCATCGAGTCCAGCTGGCTGGCGCTTTACGATGCCATGGAATACTTCCTGCTGAAGATCGATAAAAAGCATAGAAAATAGACAGCGCTAAAGACGAATTGAAATAGAAACAGGGCGTCCCGGCGATCACCGGGACGCCCTGTTTATTATTCTTTTATTGAAGTTAGTAACAGGCTACTCAGCCTTGATAATAGCGCCGATACCCTGTCCACCACCAATACACATCGAGGCACAACCGTATTTAGCCTTCTTTTCATGAAGTATCCTGGCAAGGGTGCCGACAAGCCTTATGCCACTGGCGCCCAGCGGGTGACCTATGGCCATAGCGCCGCCGTGGATATTGACTTTTTCCTCAGGGATATTGAATTCCTTCATCGCATAGAGAGGAACGATGGCAAAGGCCTCGTTGATCTCCCAGTAGTCGATATCTTTGGCCTGCATCTTGGCATACTCCAATGCTTTCTTGACAGCAGGAACCGGGCCAGCGCCCATAATAGTGGGGTCAACACCGGCAACGCCGAATGAGACGAAACTGGCGATTGGTTTATATCCCAACTTTTTAGCCTTCTCCCTGGACATAATGAGCATGGCCGTTGCGCCAGCATTGAGCGGAGAGGCGTTGCCAGCCGTGATCGTGCCATCCGGTTTATACGCAGGTTTCAAGGCCGCCAGTATTTCATAAGTTGTATCAGGCCTACAGGCCGCATCGTAATCAAATATCTGTTTGGTGCCGTCGGCCAGAGTAATTTCCAAAGGCAGCATTTCCTGCTTGAGCCAGTCCCTTGACTTGGCTGTGAGCTGGTGGGACCTTGCGGCTAACTTGTCCATCGCTTCCCGGCTAATGCCGGCCAATTCCTGCAGCTTCTGCGCTGTGAATCCCATGTTAATCGAGAACATCAAGTCGACTTTTTTATATTGAGGATCTGTCATCAGCTTTTCGGGGAACTTGATGGCACCGCCACCACCCATGGGAATGTGGGTCATATGCTCAACACCACCCGCCAGCGCCACATCTGCAAAACCGACGGCAATGCTCATTACAGCCGACCGCAATCCGCAGAAGGCTGAACCGCACTGCATATCAGTCTGGTGACTGGCGACTTCAAACGGCAAATCACCCAGAAACGCCGGGAATTTGCCGCCAAAAGTGAAGTTTTCAAGTACCGGGTTGGCCGTGCCTGTAATGGCTTCATCAATAACCTTGGCATCGAGCTTATTTCTCTTGATGATCTCTTTCCAGAGCATACCCAGGACTTCAGGCATAGTATAGCCATTAAGTAAATCTTTCTCGGGGGATTTGGGATTGGACCTTGAAAACGGGGAGCGTAAATAGTCAATGATCACAACATCTTGTATAGATCTCATGGCACCTCTCCTCAATTAATATTTTCGCGTAATTTTACACCGATAAAAGGGTCATGACAAAGAGGCCAGCAAATATATTAATAGGTCGTACGTTCTAAAAAAGGATGATTTTGATATATAAAAAAGAGGGGCGGCTTAAAAAGCCGCCCCTCTTTATGTAAACTAGTAATTAGACTTAATATTCAGCCTTGATAACAGCAGCGATGCCCTCGCTCAAGGCTATTTTTGCAGGTTCTCTATGATCGCGCAGATTCCCATACCGCCGCCGACACAGGTGCTGAACATACCATATTTCCCACCTGTGCGGATCAATCCACGCATTGTGAACATGCAAAGCCTTGCACCGGAAGCGCCGTTGGGATGTCCGTAGGCAACTGCACCGCCCATCGGGTTCCACTTTTTGCGGTCGACTTTTTCACCTGTTTGCTTTTCAAGTTCCTTTATAACTGCCAGGTTTTGCACAGCAAAGGCCTCATTGCATTCCATGTGATCGAAATCAGCAATCTTCAGTCCAGACCGTTTCATGGCTATGGGTATAGCATAGGCAGGGCCAATGCCCATGATCTTCGCGTCGCAGCCGTAATCTGCACCCGTAATCCATTTTGCCATCGGTTTGTACCCCAGTTCCTTGGCTTTATCAGCGCTCATCATCAGGACGAAAGATGCACCATCATTCATACCGGAGGCATTACCCGCGGTTACCTGACCGTCCTTTTTAAACGCGGGGGGAAGCTTGGCCAAACCTTCCAGGGTGGTCTCAGGACGAGGATGCTCATCTTTATTGAATACGATATCGGGGCCCTTCTTGCCGCCCGGGATGACCACCGGGACTATCTCATCTTTGAAATAATCGTTGTCCATGGCCATTTTTGCTCTCATCTGGCTCTGGTAAGCAAACTCGTCGGAAGCTTCCCGCGGAATGCTATACATGGTCGCCAGGTTCTCGGCCGTCATACCCATGCCGACGGCGTCTTCCGGATTCGGGGACAATTGAGGCATGACGGGCATCGGGGGGATCTGTTTATACGGCGGTGTGGTCGAGGAAAACTTGAAAAACATATTGCTATGGGAATCCGCGCCGCCTGCTATAATAACATCCGCCTGGTTGGCCAGGATTTTCCATGCAGCATGGTTAATAGTGTCAATAGATGAACCGCATTGCATCTCGAGAAAGTGCGACGTTGTTTCTTTGGGCAGCCCGGCCGCAAACGTAACCCAGCGGCTCATGTTAGGGGTATCTACACTACCAAATGCAG
>JAPLHL010000182.1 GCA_026389655.1 Chloroflexota bacterium | reverse complement strand
GTCAATCGGAATGAAAGGCTCTTTAGCCGATATCGCGGGTACTTCCCATCCGGAAGCATGAGCTCGATACTTTATATTAAAGCGGTTGCAAACTTTTACCACGCCCTGAACCTCGGCAGTGCTGCCGGGCATAACTACGGCAGGCGGCCTGGCTGAAAATACATCACCGTAGTGTACTTCGTTCGCCCATATAAAGCAGTATCCGTCCAGGATGGCAGGTTCCTCCGATATATTATCAGGTCCAACGATATCTTCAAGCGCCCGGTAAGCTTCTCTTGATAAACTCATTTTTCTAACCTCTTTCCTATAATGCCTTTTGAACAAGGTCGACAATGTCGTAGACTTCTATCTTGTTATCTGTTTCCTTTACTGCATCCGTGAAGTTGCGTTTGCACCAGCCGCAGGCGCTCACAAGTGCCTCTGCGCCAACGTCTTTAGCCTCTTTTATCCTCTCGGAGGCAGTCCAGAGTGCGAACTCGGGGTAAGCTTCTTTTACTCCGCCGCCGGACCCGCAGCACCAGGCGTACTCCCTGATGCGGTACATCTCCACCAGTTCCAGGCCGGGTATCGCCTTGAGGATATCGCGGGGTATATCGTATACACCATCGGCGCCCCTTCTGTGTTTTTTAAGTGGCTCGTTTACAATCATTTGCCCGCCCACTTTTATTTCTTTACCGCTCCAGTGTATCCAGGGTTCGGATAGCCTCCCAAGGTGGCAGGGATCATGATAAGTGACTTTTATCGGCACTTTCTTCTTTAACTTAAGTTTACCTTCTTTAATCAATTTATCGAGATACTCGGTGAAATGATAAATCTCAACGTCCGGTTTCTTCCCAATCTTATCGTAAAGTACCTTGAATGCCTGGTAACAACATGGGCAGGGTGTAACTATGGTTTTGACCCCCGCTGTTTTCCAGGCCTGGATATTATGCTCGGCGTATTTGACCAGTTCTGCTTCATAGCCCATTTCGTAAGCACGGCCGCCGCAGCAGACCTCATCTTTTCCCATTATACCTGCGTCGACTCCGGCTTCTTTAAGTATATTCATACAGCCTTTTACTACCGGCCATAGCTCTTCATCAAAAGAGTATCGGCATCCGGCATGGAAGAGGACTTCGGCTTTATGCTTGGTAAGTTCTTTAATACCCAGTCCCTCGGTCCACTTGCCTCGATCGGCCTTTTTGCGCTGCAGCATGTTATCTTCTTTGCGTAATCCTTCCAGGACAGGCTGATGTCCGGCGATCAACTGGCCGTCCTCAACGCACTTTATCCTGAGCTCCTGCATTACCTGCAAGGGTTCCAGGTCACGGTCGATTTTGCAGGAAACGTCGCAGGCGCCGTCCATCTGGCATTGATATATCATATCCAGGAAACCATCCGTATACTCGATCCTATCTCTCAGGAGCGAAAGCCCGGCTACCATTCGGCCGCCCGCGGAAAAGCCGTGGAAGTTGAATTTGGCTATGCTGGGGCATACGTTAATAAAACGGGTGTCTGTCATCATAACGTGCGGAATGACTTTGCAGTAACCGCAACGGGAATCCCTCATCATATCTTTTTCGAAATCTTTAAGAGCCATTTATATCTCCTTACCCATAATTTCCCATCAGTTATCAGAAGCACAATTTGCCCGGGTTCATGATGCCGTTCGGATCAAAAACCGACTTGACTTTGCGCAGGGCAATGACTGTTTGAGTATCATACCCGAAGGCAAACTTCGCCCATGGCCCATACGGCCGGGAGAAGAAAGCGCCCATACGTGCCAGCGCTTCACAGCCCTCACTATCTATTTGACTGACCTTTTTTGCCAGGTCTGTGTTCTTGGGGTCTAACATGAGGTTAAACTCGATATGGCAGTTTGTTCCCTGTGCCGTTGGCTGGATATAAATGCCCATATCACCGGCAGGATAGTTGCAGCCCCCCGCCAGTTCATGCATTTTATTAACGAAACCGGGGGTCTTATCCATGGTTGTGAGGAAAAGCATATCGTGACAGTTGCCCTTGTACCTGAGTTTCCAGTAAGGCTCAGTTGATGGGTGGGCGATGATTTTCTCTACATCATCTGCTCTTGCACCACCGACAACCTTTTTGAGTGCCAGGCCAAATGACTGTGCCAGTTCCATCGAATCCGCCCTCTGGTAGTCCACTTTTTCCTGAGGAATCAAGCCGGCGCCGTCTATGCTGTAGACAAGGATCCAGGGTGGTAAAGTAGCCGCCATTTCAGCAATTTTCTTGCTGTCCTTATTTAATATAGCTGACAACGTCAGGCCGTTGACAATAAAAAGTTCCTCTCCCAGCTTCTTAAACTGGATTTTGTAGGCAAAATCAATGAGCGTTTCAAGTTTATCGGAGGCAACAAGATAAGTCTCCTTTATTTTAGGCAGGGGGCGGCATTTGATAGAAGCCCATGTCACAATGCCCATAGTGCCCTGCGCTGCTTGCAGAAGACGGGTGAAATCGACCTGGGAAGGCCCCATGCCGCGTACCTGGGCACGGCCTGCAGCCCATGGTGCCATATTTTCCTTTTTCAGGGCGGGTATTAACTCGCCAAACGTGACTCCGGGCTCCACCATGCAGACCCGGTTCCGGCGGTCAACACGCATGATTTTTTTCATACCGCTGACGTCCACAATAACGGCACCGGCCCCTGCTACGCTCGGTATGGTATCACCGCGGAAGTGCGGCGCCCCCGAACTTACTGGTACCAGAGGGGTATTAGTCGAGTTGGCCCACTTGACGACTTTCTGCACCTCCTCCATGGTCTTCGGTTTAACCACGCAGCGTGCGAGCATTGGTCTTGCGAAGCTCATGTCTTTTGAGTACGCTTCAAGCACGTCCTTGCCGTCTAGCACATTCTCCTTGCCTACCAATTTGGCAAGGTCAGTTGTAGCAACCATCTTCACCCTCCATTATGATTTTTTAATCGCTCCTATTGAAAATAGTTTATTTGCAAGGTTGATTCCCATATCGTCCGGTGTTGCCCCTGTGATCATTTCCACGAACGGTTCGTGATGAGGGATGTAAAATCTCTGCAGCCGGGCTTTTACATAGTCAGATGGTTGTATTTGCAGGTCCTCCGCTGTCCATACCGTAACGGGTCTTTTTTGGGCCTCTATCAGAGATGCGGCCGGTGCGCTACGCAGGTCGCCCAGCGATTTATGCACAGTTACTACTGCCGGCAGCCCTGCTTTAAAAGTCCGGTATCCGTCCGGGAGAACGCTCTCCGCAATGACAGTACTTCCTTCCACGTTTACTCTGCGTACACTGGTGATGCAAGGAATCCCTAATAGCTCGGCAATGCCTGGCCCTATAACTCCTGCATTCGTATCTGCTGCCTGTAAGCCAGTTAATATAAGATCATAATTTTCGATTTTCTTTATAGCTTCTGCGAGTATGACGGCGCTGGCGTAGCTATCCATATCAACAAAAGCACTGTTATCCAGGAGGATCAGGTCGTCTGCGCCGGCAGCTAGAGATTTCCTGAGTACCGGCTTTGACAGCGACTTACCCATGCTGACAACTGTTATTTTGCATTCCATGACATCTTTAATACGCAGTGCAGCCTCCAGCGCATTTTCGTCGTAAGTGCTTATTACAGGAGGCGCTCCTTTGCATATCACGTGTCTGCCGTCGTCATCAATCCTGTATACTGAGGATGGAGCTTCGGGATCCGGGACCTGTTTTAGACAAACGATGATATTAAGCATCTAAGAAACCTGATAACCCCGAAAGATACATTAATAATTGAATCTCCAAAGTAATTAAGAGGGTTGCCGGATATAACCTGACTATAATACTTCCCAACCCGTTTGCATTGACATAACAAGAATTATATATATGTAAACAATTATTTATTCGATATGATAATATCGATGCGATAAAAAATATCATATACAAGCAATTTAGTCAATTATTAACCTGGTTATCTGGTGGATAATCATCCGTTCATCGGTGATTTAATAGGAGCTTGTAATTTATGATTTGAGCGGTATTTTGCTGGCGGGCAAAGGTTTCAATGTAAGTGCCTCGGTGGGACATACCCACATGCACAGACCGCATCCGATGCAGCGTTTTTCATCTCTTGTAAGGCTGCCATCGACCATTTTGAGTGCTTCCATCTGGCACCTTGCAATACAGGCCTCGCAACCCGTGCAATCGTCGCCATTTACTTCCACGAGATATCTGGCCATGACCATCATGCTTGGTACCGGGCTGCTCTTTATGATTTTTATGAGCGTACAGTGGTCCTGACAGCAATTGCACAGGGGTTTAATATAGAAATCTGTTGCGTTGGCGTAAGTGTGGATTAAAGCGGCGTCCTCCGCCTGGTCGATGAGCTTGACTGCCTCCTCCCTGGTTAATCTCCTGGCAAAGCCTTTTTTTAGTGAGAACTCGGCTGGTTCTCCAATTAACATGCAATTATTCACCGGTTTAGTGCAGGGATTATCCAGTAAAGCGCCGTGGTGTCTGCAAACGCAGGTCCCCGCAGATATGTATTCAGTTTTCATGATTAGCTCTTTCAACTCTTTATAAGGGACAATTGTAGGCCTGGTAAAAATCTCCCTCTCGACTTGTACTTTTCTTCCGGGTACAGACTTAGGCATTTGAGGAAGATTACCTGATTCAAACATTTTGGCGAGGGCCAGATGGTAATCATGCAAAAGAACTGCCAGTTTTTTATGACGTTCGTCTACAATTCCGCTCATCAGGTAGATTTCGACGATGCCTGGTACAAGGGCCAGCCCCTCATATAACTTAACTTCGTCTTTATCTGTAATATGAATCAAACCTCTGTTCTCCATGATCTCCAAATCATGTGCAAGTTTCTGCAGATCGCCTGCCGGCAAATATTCGGCGATCTCCTGGATGGTAGACAAACCTAGAGGCATAGCTACAAAAATGGCAGCGTCTTCCGGAGTGAACAGGAAACTTATAAAGTCAAAGAATTCGTTGCAGATTGTGGAGGGTAGTGATAAGGACCGGGCATTAAGAGCGCCAGCCAATTTCTCATAGATAGCATCAACCATTCTTTACCTCACTCGCCTGACTCACAGATAATTAGTGTAAAAATATTTGCATGACCTCTAACAGGGGAAAAAGGTGGTTTTCAAAGGATATTGAAGAAACTGCTATGGTTTTTAGCTACTTATCGGGTGTCACAAACCATGTCGATTCCGCTACCAGGTTGGGGTCGAACAGTTTCTTGATCTTCTTCTCGTAGCTCATGAAGTCCAGGCAGTAAGGAGCCGCCTTTTTCTGTGCCGTCTCCGACGGGCTGAGACAACCTTCAAATGAGCCCATGCCAAGGCTCCACTTGGGAAGCTTCTCATCCACTTCCGCGATAATATCACGCGCTGCTTGTACTGATTCCGGGGCAAGCGGGTCATATACCACAACGGATTCCACATGGCTGGTCCAGTCACCCAGGGCTGTTCCCCACGGGGCCTCGCCACCTGCAGTAATTTTACCTTCCGCCTCATATTTGGCCCAGATATCCTCTGCGCAACGCTTGGTCACATTTCCCATAGCGTCCCAGGCCTCCTGGGCGGCTGAGGCAGATAGGAACGAACCTGCCACGCGGAAGAGTCTCGTCGAACCCTGCCCGGTCAGCAGGCTGTAAAACAATGCTGCCTTCATCTGGTCTTCTAGAGGGAAACTCATTACCTCATACTTATCCAATATTTTTTCGACAAGTTTCTCCCTGTATTTCAATTCGCCCGGGGATGAAGCATCGACCAGGAGGCTGCCAGAGAATTTGTAAATCTCCGCCATTTCAGGCGGGGAGTCTTTTATCAAATTCCAGAACTCATCATTGGATTCGGTCGCAAGCATAGCAAGAAAGCCCACCGTACAACGCTGTATGCCGTGAGCTACACTTTCTTCTACCATCGAAATAAAAAAGTTATTCATTAGCTCGCGGCTCTGAAATACCAGTTGGTGCACGAGGAAATTCTCTGGGATATCGTATCCATAGAGATTGGGCTTGCCATCGGCCTTGATCGAAGCCGGCCCATACCACGGGGTCAGCTTGACTGCCGCCCGCGTTACTATGCCCATTCCACCGTTAGGGCCGGAGAGCCCGCGCATGATACCTCTCAGGCTGGGACCGGGGCCATCTCCGCTGAACCATCCTGAACCCGTGCCCAGGGAGCCAACCCGCAGGATATTGCCGTCTGGCAGCACCCATTCGACACCCAGTGGCACGCGGCCCCCATAGTCAGTACTGACATTACTTGTCCCGCAGCCGAAATGTGAGGTAGAGCTGGCGATAATCGAAGCACTGGGCCCGCATCCTACGGAATGAGGCCGTAAGCCTTGCTTGAGTGTCTCGGTAAACAGGAACTGGACTGAAACATAGGGTTCAACTATTGCAAATTTGTTTTTCTTATCTATTTCAACGATACGGTTCATACGGCGCAGGTCGACCGGGAGGAAAGGCTCCTTAGCCGATATAGCGGGCACTTCAAAACCGGAAGCATGAGCGCGGTACTTTATATTAAAGCGGTTGCAAACTTTTACGATGCCCTGCACCTCGGCGGTGCTGCCGGGCATAACTACGGCAGGCGGCCTAGCTGAAAACTTATCATCGAAGTGCACTTCGTTTGCCCATATAAAGCAGTATCCGTCCAGGACGGCAGGTTCCTCCGAGATATTTTCAGGTCCAACGATATCTTCAAGCGCCCGGTAAGCTTCTCTTGATAAACTCATTTTTCTAACCTCTTTCCTATAATGCTTTTTGAACAAGATCGACAATGTTGTAGACTTCTATCTTGTTGCCGGTTTCCTTTATTGCCAACCCGGCAAGATGCATTAAACCACCTGCAAGCTGAAAAGAGACTGCTATTACATATTACCGAACCAGAATACTGCCCAACCCATTCAGATGAATATGGTACTAATTAATGATGTGTAAGCTAATATTGCTTTATATATCGATGTGATAATACCAAATACGCTACAAAATATCATATGTAAGTAATATAGTCAATGATTAATTTCGCTGTCAGGCTGATAATCATCCTGCATTCCCGGTTGTGGTATCCTTTTTATGGTGTTTTTATTCACAATGGTGGTACCCTGCTGATAACATTAAGAAAATAATGGAGACAACAATGAAAGCAGCTTTGTTCTACGGGCCGCATGATTTCAGGGTTGAGGAAGTGGAGAAACCGGGAGCCGGTGACTATGGAGTCGTAGTCAGGGTCAGGGCCTGTGGAATCTGCGGATCGGATTTGCACTTCTATGAGAGGGGAGGAGCTAAAGTAAAGCCCGGAACAATCATGGGGCACGAATTCAGTGGTGATGTAACAGAAGTGGGAAAGTTCGTGAAAGATATTAAAGTGGGTGATAGGGTAGCAGCGGCAAGCTTGATTGTCTGCCAGGAATGTTACTGGTGCAAGTCCGGCCATTTCTCGCGGTGCCAGAACTTGCAGATGGGAGGGTTTGACTTCAATGGCGCCTATGCCGAGTATGCCCCAGTTCCGCTGGCAGTATTGGATCAAACCGTTTTTAAGATTCCTGACGGCCTTAGTTATGAAGCTGCGGCTATTATAGAGCCGCTGGGAGTGGGGGCGTACGTTGCGGGCAGGGCTGGACCGTCAGCCGGGGATATAGTAATTATTTTTGGCGCAGGGATGATCGGATTGGCCTCCCTGGCTGCCATAAAGGCAATTGGAGTCTCGCAGATAATTGTCAGTGAGATGTCCAAGAAGCGTTGCCAGGCTGCCCTGGCAATCGGGGCAGATGTTATTATCGACGCCGGCTCTGAAAATGTGCTTCAGCGTGTCGGGCAAATAACAGGTGGGCGTGGTGTGGATATTGCTATAGAATGTGTAGGTTTGCGCAGGCCTTTTCTACAGGCTATGCAGGTCTTGAGAATAGACGGCAAGTTAATGCAGGTGGGAGTGTTTGACACAGCATTCGAATTTAACCCTGTTACTATAACCGGTAAAAATTTGCATGTTATCGGGTGTCTGGGGGGTGATTACTTGACAGCCATGGAATTATTGAAATCAGGCAAAGTTGATGCCAGCAAATTCATAACACACGAGTATCCACTCATTGATATCAACGAAGCCTTCAATAAACAATTGGATTCAAGTGAATCTATCAAGGTCATAGTCAAACCGTGAGTATCCAGAATATTGATAACTATGTTGCTTTTTATGCGCCGGAGAGTTTTGAATTGCACTAATGCGCATAATACTATTGACAAAATAGCACTGGCTTGTTAACATTCCCGCGAAATCGGTTAATTAACGTTCGTTCATAAAACTCACAGGTCAAATATGAAGTATTGTCTTCATTTCAGTTAAAGGGGAAATAGTTAAAGTCTGGATTGATAGGCGGCCTGGAGCGAAATGGCAAACGAAAAACAAAGTTCTGAAATGAAACAATTCATAATGAAAACAGCCAGGGAGCTTATCTGGGAAA
>JAPLHL010000474.1 GCA_026389655.1 Chloroflexota bacterium | reverse complement strand
TGAATCAACTGGCCACAGAAGCCAAAGGCAAGGTCGCCGAGATGTACGTGATTGGCGATGCGGCCGATCAGCGGAAGGCGCTGGATGCAATTGCCGAGGGTGCGGCAGCAGGAAGGCAAATGTAGACTGATCGCATCAACCAGGCAACAGGGCACTTCAATAGATGTCTGGAAATTCATCTGATATACAATAAATAATAATAAGGAGGTTGACATGGCATCCGTAGCTGGTAAACCGTGGCTTAAACAATACGATATTGGGGGACAAGGTTCATTTGTACTACCCGAATCACTTAAGCCTTATCCTAAAGAGCCGCTTTTCTCAATCCTCGACAATAGTGCCAGGGATTATCCTGATAATCCCGCCGTGCATTTCATGGACAAGGTAATTACCTTTGCCAAGCTAAAAGAGCTGACAGACAGGTTTGCACACGCTCTGGCAGACCTCGGTGTTAAACCAGGCGACCGTGTGGCAACTCATCTGCTTAACAGTCCCCAGTTTATCATCAGTGATATGGGCATATTGAAAACTGGCGCTACCCATGTTCCATGCAGCACATTGCACAAGGAATATGAGTTGATGAGGGAAATAGAAGGTTCCGGAGCAGAGACACTCATATGTATGGACAGCTCCATGGGAATCATTGAGAAAGTCAAAAGTAAAACCAGGATAAAGAGAGTTATAGTCACTTCAGTAGATGACTTACTGAAGGAAAATCCGGAACCCAAAAGAATTCCAGGCACGTATCATTTTCTCGATCTGCTGGCAAAGTACTCTCCTGAGCCTCCCCAGGTGAAAATTAATCCCGAACAGGACGTGGCGGAACTCATATTCACCGGGGGTACTACAGGCGAGCCCAAAGGAGTCATGCTGACGCATGCAAGCAAGCTTGCCAACCTGCGGCATTTGACCTGGGCATTAGGCCCGCTTGCGGACTTGATGAAGGGAGCATGTTCCTGGCTGATAGCCGTCCCGCTATTCCACCAGATGGGTATGACATGCATGCATTTCAACCTGTTGATGGGTTTCGAAGTTTATATAGTAGCTGACCCGCGAGACCTCAACAACATCGCCAATATCTTGAAAAATAACAACCCTACTGTCTGTTCCTGCGTGCCTCAACAGTACGCCAGATTGCTTGATATGGGTTTAGGCAAAATGGGTACATTGTTCACTTCTTCCACATCCCCGTTACGAAAAGAGGTCACTGATAAGTTCAAAGAAGAAACAGGCGCCGAAATCGCTGACGCCTACGGTGCTACAGAGGTAGGCGGCGGGACGCATACAAACCTGTCGGGGAATGATTTGGTCAAGGAGAAAAAACCCGGATCTATAGGCGTGCCCTTTCCCGATACGGAAATTAAAATCATTGATCCTGGAACAGGGAAGGAAATTGATTCCGGTCAAGAGGGAGAGTTGTGGGTGCGCGGTCCCCAAATAATGAAAGGCTATTGGCCAACACCCGGGAGTGGGTTGATTGACGGTTGGTTGCCCATGGGTGACATAGTGCGGATGGATGAGGATGGTTATTTTTATATCACCGACCGCATAAAAGATATGGCCAATGTATCCGGTATGAAAGTTTATACTATCCTTGTAGACAGGGTACTCTATGAGCATCCGGCTATTGACATGGCCGCCGCTATTGCAGTTCCAGACCCGGA
>JAPLHL010000292.1 GCA_026389655.1 Chloroflexota bacterium | reverse complement strand
TGATCCACCCGGATATGGCCTGGCCGTGGCCGCCTACGTCTGACGCCCATGATCCAAAGGCTGACAAAAACATGCATATTGAGGAGGCCGATATAAAACAAAAAAACAGGGGGGATTCGTGAAAAAAAATTATAGTTGGCTCGCTGCATTCTGCCTGATTATGAGTATCGCCGGCAGGGTGCTGCCTCAAACACCTTCAGGGCCGCCGCCAGGGGGCGGGTCCTACCGCGCCAGTGCCTTGGTCGAGCTGGTGAAACTCGATCCGACGATCAAACTCGATATCCGCTACGCCACGGCTAATAACTTTGTCGGCCGGGCCTTATATCCCGAAGCTCGCGCCTTCCTGCAGCGGCCGGCGGCTGAGGCGCTTTTGGCGGCTCACCACTGGTTGAAAGGGCATGGCTACGGCCTGGTGGTTTACGATGCCTATCGGCCCTGGTCAATCACTAAATTGTTCTGGGACATCACCCCGCCGGACAAGCGCGAATTCGTGGCCAATCCCGCAACGGGCTCCGTGCACAACCGGGGCTGCGCGGTTGATGTCAACCTTTTCGATTTGCAAACCGGCCACGAGGTGGAGATGCCCGGGGCCTATGACGAAATGACCGAACGCTCTTACATAACCTTTAGGGGAGGAACAACCGAGCAGCGGGCGCATCGGGACCTGCTGCGCCAAGCCATGGAGCATCTTCATGCCTGACTATTGCAAATTAAAAAACTTTCTTCTACAATTTCACCAAAGATAGCATCACTAGATGCCTCAGAAGACTTCGGCATAGTGATATAGCATCACTAGATGCCTCAGAAGACTTCGGCATAGTGATGCTAAGGAGGTAAGCATGATTCAAAACCAAACGGAGAGATTCTCATGAGGGGCAAAGGACGGATCATACTGCTGTTGCTGGTGTTGCTGACCGCATTGTTTCAATGCAAGACGACCGACGGAAATGGCTCCGGCAATCTTATTGACCTGACCGTGGTTTTTGTGGGCGCCTCGATCACCGAGAATTGGGACTTCGGTCAGTACTTCGCAGATTATGACTTCCACAAGGTGATCCATTACGACTGGGACAAGACCCAGGTCTGGAATGAAGTGCAGGCGCTCCACCCCGACATCGTGTTGGTCAAGGAGTGCGGTGCCTACTTCTACACCGATGGGGGAACCCCCGGCGCCATCCCCATCCTGTGTACTACCCTCCCGGTGGATGTGGGGCACGGGGATTGCACCCAGAAGCAGCTTAACGACCTGCGCACTTTCAATGACTGGGTACGGAGTTACTGCTCTGCCCAAGGCATCGTCCTCATGGATTACTACCAGCGTATCGCCGATGCCCAGGGGCAGCTGCCCACTGCTTACCATGACGGTGACGGGTTGCACCCCAACACAGCCGGCTACGATGTCCTCAGCCCGCTGGTAATTCCCACGCTGGAGTCGGCGCTTTAGCGGAGCCCTGGTAGCTGGTCTTCCAAGATTTTTTTCAACTGTGGGTGCAGGCGGCAGTAAACAACCGAGCTTTTCTGTTCAATGCCGAGTTCGAGGATCACGGCGGATACGTGTAGGCGCGATTTGTCCAAGAACATTCAGAATGGGAACAACAGCCGATCACCACTGGACCCAGTGGTCGAAGCTCGACAGGATCACGACCGACTACCTGGAATCCGCCTGGGAAACCCTCATAGAAATGAGCGGAATGGACGTCCGCGTCCTCGATTGGAAAGACGCGACCCA
>JAPLHL010000175.1 GCA_026389655.1 Chloroflexota bacterium | reverse complement strand
GCTGGATCAGATCGGTCATGTCCAGCGGTTGGCCTTTGGAAATGTAAGCATAAACTGAAGGCTCAAGAAGATAGATTCCGGCGTTAATAAGGAAAGAGATTTGTGGCTTTTCTTGCAACTTGCGGACATTTGGCCCTTCACACTCAAGGACACCATAAGGCACTTGCACTCCATATTGGCGAACGCCGACGGTTAGCTCGGCTTTATGCTCTTTGTGATAAGTGAACATTACGCCTAAATCAACGTGCGTTATGATATCACCATTAATCACGAGCAATGTTTTGTCTGGAGCGTCCACCAGTCCAAGCGCGCCCGCGGTACCAAGCGGACGATCCTCCCGGATGTAGTTCAATTCAATTCCGAATGCTTTCCCATCCCCGAAATGCTCAACGATGTTGGCGGAACGATAATTTGTAGATACAGCAACATGCTCGATGCCAGCGTCACGCAATTTTTCGATGGTCAATTCCATCAAAGGCCGGCCACCGACTGAGAGCATAGTCTTCGGTATGTTGTCAGTTAATGGACGTAAACGTGTTCCCAGCCCGCCTGCCATTACGACTGCTTGCAAAGGTAATTTTGCAGGCGGTAACAGCTCACTTAAGATGACAATATCCACAACCCTACCATTTTTATCGAGCAGTGGAAGTTGCTTAATGGAGTTCTCTTGCATTATTTTAAAAAATTGACCCGGGTCGGTATCGGCCGGCGCAGTGACTGGTATAGGATGAGGCATCTGAGTTTTGATTTGCAATAATTTACTGACAGGATCGTTTAAGCTGATCCCAGCTAGAATGCCGCGACGGACATCGCCATCAGTAATGGTGTTAATTAAGCGGCCCTGCTCGTCCAAAACCAAGGCGATGCTGATTCGCGCACTACGGTCAATACAAGCGATTACATCGTGAATCGGGCTAGTCATTTGCACTGAAAATTCTGAGGTGAGTATCTCGCTCATCCCGGCCTCCGCACAATTATTCTGTTCCTTCGAACAGGTGCATGTTTTCCCAAATTTCGTCCCTCGGCAGGAAGGGGGACATATCTTCTAATGGGCGAGACTCAATGGTGCCGTCTTCCCGCCGGTAGGATGATGATTTTGGGGTAATTCCCTGTTCGATGGCGATATTCACCTCGCACAAAACTGGGCCATCAGTGTGCAAAACGTGCAAGATCCCGGTCTCGATATCCTCATTAGTGCGGATATGCGAGTACTCCAGTCCATATGCCGTCGCAAGGTGGAAAAAGTCGGGGTTACTGACTCCTGACTCTTTGTCTGCGCCTACGAATCGCCCGAAGAAATTGGCTTGAGTTGCGCGGATGTTGGTATATCCCTGGTTGTTGAAGATGAAGATTTTTATTGGCAGTTGATAATGACTTATGGTTAACAATTCCTGCACATTCCATTGCGAACTGCCGTCACCAGTCACGCAGATCGTCCGCCGCTTTCCGGCGATGCATGCGCCGATTGCGGCGGGCATGTCCCAACCCATAGAACCCCAGTTGCCGCTGATCATGGTCCGTTGGCCGGGTTTGACCTTGAATGCCTGCCAATAACTGACTACGTCAATCCCATTCCCGGCTACCATAATGTCATTGGCCTCTAGCAGGTCAGATAACTTGTCAACGAACACGTAACTGTTGACGTGGTGTCTATCATGGTAGTACTCATCCAGGATCAAAGGGTAGCGCTGTTTCCATGTAACGCATGCCTCAAGCCATTTCGAGGATGGTGTAAATTGTAATCGGCCAGCATTAATTTGGCGGAGGAGTTCAGTGAGAAAGTCACGGATATTGGCTTGCACGGCAAAATCCGGCTTCATGGCT
>JAPLHL010000230.1 GCA_026389655.1 Chloroflexota bacterium | reverse complement strand
TGGGAGTTATACAGGACAACGGAGAGGTTCTTACGTTCAACCTTGCCTCTTGTCACTTTCTGATACCAATCCCACAGCCAGCCGGAATCGGTTATCCCCTTTTTTAGCACAACATTGGGATATTTGGTACGCCCGGGCAGTTTGTGCATATAATCGTTAATGCCACCTTCTTCGAAAGAAAGCACCTCGGTTTCGGCCTCCAGTCCGGAGCATTCCTTGAAAGAGGCTTCCTGTATGCCCTCTATCTCAATATTAAATAAGCTGGTTATATACGGGTAGACATTATCAAAATTTGCCATTTATCCTGTCACCTCCTGCGGTCCCGGTGTACCAGGAGGTCACGCTGTATCAACCTGTACACCGTATCGGCCAGCATATTTTTATCAATCCCAACCTGTTGCGGACGTTTACGTTCAGCTTCCCTGGCCGCAGACCCAGTGGCATCCGCTTCAGCTTCAAGTTTGCGCTCAGAAGCGCCACCCTGCGCAGCACGTGATAACTGCACCAGGGGCAAATGCATTTTTTGCCCACAGCCAGAAGCGCTTATAGCGCCCTGCTGTTCAATGCCTTTCGCGGCGTCTGCAGAGACATGAGTCAATTCATGCGCCAGCAGGCCCCTGCCCTCACTGAAGGCAGTGTCGATTTTCTCCTCCGGGGCAAAGACATGCCTGCCCACGGTGAAGGCCCGGGCATCAAGACCACGTGCGAGCCCGGCTGCCTCCCTGGTAACGTTTATACGTGCACATGAAAGGTCATACCCCGTGACAGCTTCCATCTCCCTGCGCGTTTTTTCATCCACAGGTTTTGAGCCGATGATAAGGTCCGCAGCCCGGACCGCCAGTGTCAGTTTTTTGATCCTGTCCCTGGCCAGGTCAGCGGCCTTCAGCCCCGTCATTCCGGCTATAACCTGCAGCAGGCTGTAATCCATTTATGCCGTCCTCTGCATCATTTCTTCGGTTAACCTGTTGTTAATAGTCGCTATCTGTTCCACCCAGTGCTGACGTTCTTCATGCTCCAGGTCGAGTATCTCCTTAAGCGGCCAATGGAAGTAATAGGAGATATAGGCTACCTCCTCATAGATACGTTCGAGGGGGTAGCCTACGATCCCCCCTGTGCATTTATCTCCACTCCGAATGTTTTATTACAGTCAGGGCAAGTCGCCTGGACAGTCATATTGCCATCGTTGTTAATCTGGCGATACAGGTTCTGAAGATAGGCCAGATCAGTAGAGAAAAAGCCCTCGACTGTGTGCGGATTTATCTCCGGCAAATCACCCAGCCTGGTGATTACCCGTGAAAGCAGAATAATCACCAGGTAGGCCTGGTTGGCCCTGACACGCGGGTCTTTAAGGGGGATGATCTCGTCCGCTGCTGTAGCCAGACGCATCATCCCCTGCTTGTGGAGAGTTCCGTTACCATCCACGTAACCACGCGGTAAGGTGAACTCGAACTCGGTTTGCATCATGATCGATCACCTCCCTTAATGGTCGCGGTAGATACCCTCGTGAACTATCTCCAGTTCCTCAACGCCGATATCGTTATTCTGAGCATTGAAAGTCGGCCCTGAAACCTTTCTCGGCCAGCCGTCTTTGAAATTCCAGCGGGCTATTTCAGTATTGGTCTGGTCATACATTATGATGGAGCCGTCTTTGCGGGCCCTGTTAACATCGCCCTGCTCGACCTGCTTCCTCCAATTCCATATTTCCATGGAGTCAGTGATGCCGCGTTTAAGCGAAATGTTGTCCCATTTGAGGGCACCGGGGATTTTCATATATTTGATCTTCCCCTTAGCGATGACCTCTTTTGCCTCGATCAACTCGGTCTCAGAACCCAGTCCGCTGCACTCACGGAAAGTGCCAGTCAACTGGCCCTGTATCTCGACAAAAAAGCTAAATGAAACTAACGGATCTTTACGTAGTCCTAATGCCATATTTGTTTACCCCCTTTTCTATTCTGCGACTGCTGCGCCGCCGGCCCATTGGCTGATACGGAAGATTACGAACTCGGCCGGTTTTACAGGGCAAATGCCTATTTCAATAATTACCTGGCCGGCATCCCTGATCTCGACTGTATTGAGCTCATCATCGCATTTGACATAAAAGGCCTCATCCGGAGTCGCTCCAAAGAGAGCGCCTTCACGCCATACCCTGGTCAGGAAGGCCTTTATATCGCGCTTGATCCTCTCCCAGAGATCACGGTCATTAGGCTCAAATACGACCCACTGGGTCCCAAGTTCAATCGATTCCTCCACGAAATTGAAAAGACGACGGACGTTGATATACCTCCACAGGGCGTCGCTGGAGAGCGTCCTGGCGCCCCATACACGAATACCGCGGCCCGGGAACGGCCTGATGCAATTGATCCCGACCGGGTTAAGAGAATCCTGTTCATTCTTGGTGATCTTGGATTCAAGCCCAATTACACCGCGCACCACTTCATTAGCCGGCGCCTTGTGGACACCGCGTTCGGTGTCGCTGCGCGCGTAGATACCTGCCATGTGGCCACTGGGCGGCACAAGTATGGCATCCCCACCAAGGGGATTGGCAACTTTTATCCACGGATAATAGAGTGCGCCATATTTGGAGTCATAGCCGGTCTCGCTCATGCGCCAGTCCTTGATCTCCTGCGGGTTCATGCCCGGCGGGCAATCAATGATGGCGAAGCGGTCCTTCATGTTGGCACAATGGTCAAGCATTGCCTGCTGCACTATCTTGACGCCTTCCATGTTGATTGCGCCGGCCTGGAATAAGGCCATCAGGTCAGGTACACAGACCATGGTGACATCGTCAGCAACTTCAAATCCAGCAATGCCCGAACGGGCAGCCGCATTACCTACTATGGCATCCGGCGTTACTGCAGCGATCTCTTTGGATGCGGCGGCGGTCAGCGCATAAATGCCCGTGGCGGGCATCCTGTCTGCGATGCTGAGTGCCTGTTCCTTTTCGGCGATGCGGACGAGCTTGGACTCCTTGTTGACTGTTTCAATGACGTTGCGCACGCCT
This sequence comes from Chloroflexota bacterium, assembly GCA_026389655.1. Taxonomy (GTDB): domain Bacteria; phylum Chloroflexota; class Dehalococcoidia; order GIF9; family UBA5629; genus JAFGLP01. The sequence continues at coordinate 620 of JAPLHL010000230.1, read as the reverse complement.
TTGGCCTTGCGCAGGGTGACGTTCTCGAATACCTCTTCTTTCCCGCTCTTACGGAAGGTCATAGTGAACTGGTCTTCGTGGCCGCTTTCACCACCCCCGGAAACTTCTACCTTTATGTCGCCGGAAGCCGGTTCCAAGGCCGAAACTACCAGGGTTGAAAGGGAAGCGTCTGACTTGGACGGCAGAGCAACCTGTGCGCCTTCACCTGCCCCTCCACCTGCTCCGGCCGGCAGTCTGGTGATATAGCAGCTTCCGCCACCATTATGGAAATAGCCGTATACGGCATGTGCCATAAAGCTTTTAGGCAGAAAACCGCCAAATGTAGCCGTGTACTGCGTCCAGTTGGTCACCAGAGTAGGCTGGTTTACCGGCCCCTTCTCTGCGAACCCGACAAACGCAGCTACAGCAGTGCCAACGCCTTCGATTGGCCTTGCGCCCCGCTCAACCTCTTCAACATACACCCCGGGCGATAAGTACGTAGGTGACATTGATACCTCCTATTTTTTGCTGATTATTCCGCCGGTGCTTTATTTACCTTCACTGCAAACCCCTGCTTCTCCGGCGGAGGAAGCGGGCCGCAGATATGAATTACTGGTTATTCTTCAGCATCACCTCCTTAC
>JAPLHL010000286.1 GCA_026389655.1 Chloroflexota bacterium | reverse complement strand
ACTGGCAGCCAGCCTGATAAATCAAGTGCTAATCGAAGAGTCCGTTCTCGGATGGGAAGAGCTTGAACTGGAAGTGGTCCGCGACGCCAAGAATCAAATGATCACAGTGTGCTTCATAGAAAATGTTGATGCCATGGGTGTACATACGGGTGACTCCTATTGCGTGGCCCCGATGTTAACAATCGATCCGGTTTTACAGAAAAAGCTGCAAGAGTACTCATATAGAATCGTTGAGGCCATACGTGTAATCGGAGGTACAAACATCCAGTTTGCCCACGATCCAAAGACCGGGCGGGTGGTAGTTATTGAAATCAATCCCAGGACATCACGCTCATCTGCACTTGCTTCCAAAGCCACAGGTTTCCCAATAGCCTTAATTTCATCCAAACTCGCAGCAGGTTTGACACTGGATGAAATACCTTACTGGCGTGATGGCACATTGGAAAAATATACGCCATCAGGAGACTACGTAGTAGTCAAATTTTCACGTTGGGCCTTTGAAAAGTTCAAGGATGCCGAGGATAAATTGGGCACACAGATGCGTGCCGTCGGCGAAGTAATGAGTATAGGCAAGAATTATAAAGAAGCTCTACAGAAATCAATAAGATCACTGGAAATCGGGCGCCACGGCCTTGGATTTGCAAAAGACTTCCACGAGAAATCCCTGGGCGATCTTATGAAGCTGTTACGAGAGCCATCAAGCGAGAGGCAGTTTATCATGTATGAAGCCCTCCGCAAGGGAGCAACTGTCAAAGACCTCTATGAAAAGACATATATCAAGCCATGGTTTATCCAGCAAATGAAAGAGCTTGTAGAGACAGAAGAAGAAATACTACTCTGGAGAGGTAAGTCACTGCCCGATGACTTGCTCAGAAAAGCCAAGAAAGAAGGATTCGCCGATAAATACCTGGCCCAGCTACTGAACCTTCCTGAAAAGGAGATACGGAACAGGCGGTACACTATCGGACTGAAGGAAGCATGGGAGCCTGTGCCTGTCAGCGGCGTTGAAAACGCAGCATATTATTTCTCTACATATTGTGCGCCCGACAAGACCACCAGCAGTACAAAGAAAAAAATCATGGTGCTTGGAGGCGGGCCAAACCGCATTGGACAGGGAATTGAGTTCGATTACTGTTGCGTTCATGCGGCCTTCGCCCTTCACGACGAGGGATATGAGACCATAATGGTCAATTGCAATCCTGAGACAGTTTCTACAGATTACGATACATCCGATAAACTTTATTTCGAACCATTAACAGTTGAAGACGTGCTCTCCATATACGAAAAAGAAAAGCCGGAAGGCGTGATTGTTCAATTCGGCGGGCAGACGCCGCTTAATATTGCCGGACAGTTGGATGAAGCAGGTGTAAATATCCTGGGTACCTCGGTTGAAGTCATTGATCTGGCTGAAGACAGAGGCCGCTTCAGGGAAATGATGATAAAGATGAACATTCCCATGCCTGCTGCCGGCATGGCCGTGAATATAGAGGAAGCTTTGAAGGTCGCAGCTCAAATTGGATATCCACTTATGGTAAGACCGTCATATGTACTGGGCGGCCGCGGTATGCAGGTCGTGCACGATCAGGATATGCTGTGTGAATACGTCAAGGCTGCGGTTGGAGTTACGCCGGACAGGCCGATTCTCATAGACAAGTTCTTAGATAACGCTATTGAGTGTGAGGCCGATGCAATAGCAGACGGTACGGACGCATTCGTACCCGCTATCATGGAACATATTGAGCTTGCGGGCATCCACTCGGGAGACTCAGCCTGCATTATTCCTCCCGTTTCCATCCCGAAAAAACATCTTGATACCATTAATGAGTATACCAGCAGGATAGCCAGGGAACTGAATGTGATCGGCTTGATGAATATGCAATACGCCATCGCCCAGGATATCGTATATGTACTGGAGGCCAACCCACGGGCTTCCCGTACGGTCCCGTTGGTCTCAAAAGTTTGTAATGTATCCATGGCACGAATAGCAACACAGACGATGCTAGGCAAGAAATTATCTTCACTTAAGCTCAGGCAGAAAACCATCCCGCATTATGGCGTGAAAGAAGCGGTCTTCCCATTCAATATGTTCCCTGAAGTCGATCCGGTACTTGGTCCCGAAATGCGCTCGACCGGAGAAGTACTCGGTATGGCTGATTCTTTCGGACTGGCCTTCTATAAGGCCCAGGAAGCTGCTAAACAACGCCTACCCGATAGCGGTACAGTCCTGCTTAGCTTGATCACTAAAGACATGCCTGTTGCCCTTGAGGTAGCGAAGCAATTTGCAGAGCTTAACTTCAAGATTAAAGCTACACGTGGTACACATGATTTTCTATCCGGTTATGGAATTGATTCTGAGATCATTAATAAGCAGCATGAGGGAAGACCGGACATAGTGGATGGGATTAAGAACGGCGAAATACAACTGGTAATTAACACTCCCTGTGGTAAATTGAGCAACCATGATGACTCTTATATACGCAAGGCTGCCATAAAATACAAGGTGACCTACATTACCACTCTGGCTGCAGCAGCCGCGGCCGCAAAAGGAATAGCAGCATATAAAACGAACAAGCCGGCTGTAAAATCGCTTCAAGCCTATCACGCGGATATAAAATGAGCAGGTGACGATACTAATTGAATAATATTTCGGCCACTGTATTATCCAATAAAAAGCTCTGTGTCTACCCGGGAGCCACGTATTTCCTCATGCGTATTCAGGCGCCTGAAATTGCAGCAAGATGCAAGCCCGGACAGTTCCTTATGCTTAAATGCGGGAAGGATACGCTGCTCAGACGACCAATCAGCGTGCATTCTGTAATAGATTCAACCTATTTAGAACTGCTTTACGCATTGCCTGATAAGATTGATAATATAGACCGCTTAATGAGCTCAGGTCGCGAAACTGAAATACATATAGTGAATGGTATGGGTACCCGGTGGCTCTCCGGATTAACAGAAGGCTGCAGTCTAGATTTGATCGGACCTTCGGGAAATAGTTTCACCATTGATTCGACTGCTAATAAACTGCTGCTTATTGCAGGAGGTATCGGCATCGCCCCCCTGAGATTCCTGGCCGAGTTTGCGCTCTCACAAGGGAAGGAGGTCACACTACTGCTAGGAGCGCGTACTGAATCAGGCATTATCCCAGATAATTTGCTGCCATCTGGAATTAATGTGGTCACGGCTACGGAAGACGGCAGCCGCGGGAAAAAAGGCACGGTAATCGAGATCGTCCCGGAATACATTGACCGGGCTGACCAGGTATTCGCCTGCGGTCCCAAAGCAATGTATCAGGCGCTTGAGAATCAAATACAGACCTATCTCCGGGGAAAGGATGTTCAGGTATCCCTGGAAGTACGTATGGGCTGCGGCACCGGTGTTTGCTATTCTTGCAGCATAAGAACCAAGCAAGGCATGAAGAGAGTTTGCAAAGAAGGCCCGGTTTTTAATATAAGAGATATAATATGGCAGGAGGTTAGGATATGACTGTCACTTGTAAAAGAATTCAAATAGGTACACACGGCCAGGGTGAAATAATTAATGTTACCGCTGAAATTACCAGAGAGGTCGGCAACTCAGGTGTAAACAGCGGTACCGTTACAGTCTTCATACCCGGCTCAACAGCTGGCGTTACCACGATAGAATATGAACCCGGGCTTCTGGTGGACATGAAAGCGATGTGGGAAAGAATAATTCCCTCAAATATAAATTATGACCATGATAAGGCGTGGGGCGATGGTAATGGGCACTCCCACATACGCGCCTCTTTATTGGGCCCTTCTATAACTATTCCATTCATCAATAAAAGGCTGACGCTGGGCACATGGCAGCAGATAGTCATCATTGATTTTGACGTCCGTCCCCGGTCCAGGGAAATTATTCTGCAAATAATGGGAGAATAATATATAGTCATTCTCTTGAACAGGAGGTTACGATGACCAATGCGCAATTAGGTTTGATTTTATTTAGTATACTCGGCTTCTGTGGTTTCCTGGCACTGGGCGCTTTTCTTGGTAAGATTGTGACACCTGGAAAATTAGTGACATTCGCCGGGATTGTAGCGCTGGTCGCAGTATTCTGTTTTTCGATATTCGCAGCTTATTACTTTATTACGTTACCGAAATAGTAGCCTGGTGACTGTTAGTATTGAAGGAATTACAATGATTCAGAATTTTCAATGTCCCACATGCGGTAACCTAATTGCCTTTGGGGAACCGGCCTGCACCAGTTGCGGCCAGAATTTTGTCTACAATTGTCCTGTTTGCGGTAATCCTGTGGATAACCGCTATATCCGTTGCGGTTCCTGCAAAACGCTATTTAACTGGAGCAAACCCGTCCAGCAAAACGCTGAGATGAATCCGGTGGACCCGGTGAACCCGCCGCAGGAGCGTGTTAATTACACTGATATAAGACAATCACGCGCAGGAATTAGTGAGATTAAAGAGAGGACAGCCTCCAGCAACCTGAATATGACTTCCCGGCCGATGTTCTGGTTAATACT
>JAPLHL010000004.1 GCA_026389655.1 Chloroflexota bacterium | reverse complement strand
AGTCTAGCAGAATTTTACAGATTCCGATGCGAAATACCTTATGCTGGATATTCGTTTTCTTGTGTTTCTGTCATCTCAGGATTAAGGAGAATGCCGGTATCTTTTTGTGCTTTCTCCATAATTTCCTGATCTTCCTTTGTCCAAGATGGTAAATCTAAAATAACAAAATCATAGGAACAAATTTCACTTGCCTGTTTTTCTGTTGCAATGCCAATAACTTTAGCATTCTTATAAACGCCACGAGCGATATAACATGTTCCTTGTAGCGTAGTTATCCTATGATGACGTGGAATCTTTCGATCAAAAAATAAGAAGCAATAAGTTATGCCGCTGAAAACAAAGAAACGGCGAAATATATTGTGTATAGTATCTTGATCAGCCTTTACATATGCCTCATAGTAGGCCTTGCTTAATACCCGCCTCTGAAAACGGTTTGGACGAGCCAAGTCTCTTGCAATTTTCTCATACTCACCTGAACCTTCATGAATCCGGCCTATAATTCCATCCCAACCATAACTAATTTTATCCTCCTTTTTCTTGTTTTGATATTTCTCACTATTTTTGAATTTATCCCAGCAACCTTCTTCAATAAAAATATCGGTCGCACCCTTAAATTCATCAAAGCTTTTGTTGTGCCCCAAGTAAACAGTCAATAGTTCTTCCTCTCCACCAGAGATGATGAAGTTCTGATTTAATTTAAGGAAATCTTCTTTTGCTCGTAAATACCTGGTAAAGTCTTCGACGGTATCAAGTTCACTTAGGATTATTTGAATAAAATCCTTGGTAAATGTATGAATAACACGATCATTAATAACTTCTATTAAGGAGAACTCATCTTCGCCCTCACCCAGGAGCGCAGATATAAGATAAATCTCCTTAATACTATTTGGTTGGAACTTCTCCTTACCTCTGCGTGGGTTAGCTAATTCTATAGCGGCTTGCAAAGTAAAAAGTTGTCTATAAGCACCTGCTAACTGCCTGAGATTTTTATCGACTTCACGTTTCCTATACTTTCCGTTTTGATCAAGCTTCAAATCTTTGATCTGCCATATCACAGCAATTTCATCAAATATGACTAAAAAATCACATAATTCTCTACCGCTCGGCAATATTGGGTTTAAATAGCACCAATCCGTCAAGAATGTTTTTATGGCCAGATCATGCACAAATTGTTCTGCATGCTTCCCCTTTGCAGCAGGTACAACCGACGACTGAAATAGCTTAATAGCATCCTTATTCATCATCTCGAGCTAATTGCTTTATTACCTCAGAAAGCGCCACTACTTCAATATTTTGAGGGCAATCAGACCAATTGTGACGCCAACAAACAATAACATCGCAACGATCAGTAGGATGACCGTGATCACGATAATTACGACTTTCATACTCGAATTCAATGTGAACACGTTGCCACTTTCCTGCGTCAATTTGTCTCTTAGCTTCACAGTCTGGGAAACCTGCTTGCACAGCCTCCACTGAATAGCCAAGTTCACGTGCAACTATTCCAAAGAGAAAAATAACTCCATTCTCATTTACTGGCTCATGTCGAAGACCGCGAAAATCAATGGGATTACCGTATACCGGACGATCACCCATCTTTATGTGTTTTTGTGTAACTGACGAGGACACGGACACGTCTATTTTGTGCGGGATTGTCTGAGAAGAAATAGCATTTGTATTCGTTGGTCTGGGCTCAGACCTCTGAATTGGAAGTAAGGTAAGAACATCATTCCATTCGGGTTTGTCTACAGCAAATTCCCTGAACATATCTGGCAATCTTGACCATGGACCGAAATGGTGCTCGAAAGAGCCTGTGCTGTAGGCACCATGATGTTTATATTGCGTACGAGTAGGGATTTGGCGCAATTCACGCACGATCCTTCCCCAGTCTTCTATTAGCTTATCGTCATTGATTTGGACATTAGTCGTATCAGGTTCCAGTCCTGCGGTCTCAATAGCACTGTTCCAACTTGGGAAATGCTTCAAAACCTGATACTCGCTTATTCCTGTATGACCAACAAATGCAGACCGTGCAGGACGCTTTCCCAACTTAGCTGCAGTATCTCTGATCGCATTTAAAATTTCATTTTTACTTGGTGGCTCTTTTGTCATTTATATTTTGTCCTGCCAGACTTTACATTACTTATGAATATTATTCTATGATTGGCGTATGTTCATTATACAACGACGTGCAATACAGCCGAAACCGCCATTCATGCTTGTTTTCCAAGTGGCGATTGCCAAAGACGCGCTTTGCAGAAACAAAAATATCCGCCCTTACGAGCGGATATTTCATTTTTTCATGGTGGAGGCGAGGGAGGGTCGAACTCCCTGTCCAGAAAAAAGTTGCCAGCACCTCTACAGGCTTAGTCTACTCTTTAATGTCGCACATTCAGCCTCTGCAGACGGAGTATAAACGTGCCAGCTGATTAGTCTTTAACAGTCTTTATCAGCGTCTAGACCGTTGCATCCCGGCATTTCGTCGCCCAATCCAATCCCACCGGGACGAGGAAAGGTTGGACGAGCGGCCTTTAGGCTGCTACTGGAACTGCTTCGTTGGCAGTTGTTGTTTTGCTACCGGATTAACGAGGTAGATAGCACCTCGACCTGCCGTACTGTGGGCTTTTCACTGTCGAAGCCACGCGCCCCCAAATGTATTGAGTTGTTAACGTTCTTTGCGGGACCTGTCTTTCATGGCCCGCTCGATCACCCGCGCGGTCTCACGCCGGGCGATAGTATCGCGCTTGTCGAACATTTTTTTGCCTCTCCCAACCCCAATTTCCAACTTCGCGAGACCATGTTTAATATATATCCGTAGAGGCACCAGAGTCAAACCTTTCTGGTTTGCAGTTTGCTCCAGCTCAGCTATCTGGTTACGATGCATCAACAGCTTCCGCCGCCTGTCAGGTTCGTGAGTTTTGAACCCGCCCACCTGGTAAGCCGAGACATGCGAGTTGTACAGCCACATTTCGCCCTTTTCAGGGCGCGCATAGGCGTCCTTGATATTGACCCTGCCCAGCCGGATGGATTTAATCTCCGAACCGGTCAGGGCAATGCCAGCTTCATAGGTTTCCTCGATATGATAATCGTGATAAGCCTTTTTATTTTCTGCTATCGACTTAGTATTGTTCTTATCCATATGTGATAAAATTCTACCACCGTATACGCTATTTATACACAAACAGGGGGCAGTCCATGACGGGATTCCGCGACAAAATGTGGCTTATTATAGCAGTATTCCTGGCTGTCAGCCTTATAACCGGGGGCGTTCTCCTCTCAATCAGGCTGGCCCAACTGCAGCCGGTTGAGATTGCTTTGGAAGATACCGCGACAGCGAAAATACAGGGAGAGGTTTATATCAGCGGCGCCGTGGCAAGACCGGGAATTTACTCCACTAAGGCAGGAGATAGCCTTACATCCCTCGTCTCAGCGGCAGGCCTGTCGGATAATGCGGACACTGAACATGTTAAGCTCTATGTCCCCTGCAAGGGTGAGATAAAACAGCCTCAGAAGGTTGATTTAAACACGGCCGGTGCCTGGCTGCTACAGGCACTTCCCGGCATCGGCGAGGGCAAGGCCAAGATGATCGTAGCATTCCGTGAAAAGAACGGCCCGTTGCGCAGTGTTGACGATCTGCTTAAAATCGAGGGGTTCGGCGCATCTATACTGGATAAAATCAGGGGACTTGTAACCATCGGAGATTGATCTGTATTGCCGCTTCTCTATCTGAGCATTGCCTGGCTTGCAGGCACTTTTACAGGATCTTTCATAGCGCTACCTATCTGGGTGCTGGCTGCAGCACCGCTATTTTTCATACCTGCAATCTTCCTTAGGAACCACAGGAGAGCGCTTGTAATCTCAGGCCTTTGCCTGCTGCTGCTACTTGGCGGAGCACTCAGATATCAATCATCCATACAAATGGCAGATAACACGAGCCTCCAATTCTACAATGATAAGGGAATGGTGCAGGTGGATGGTAGCATCTCC
>JAPLHL010000526.1 GCA_026389655.1 Chloroflexota bacterium | reverse complement strand
AAGCGCTGAAAATCCGGGGCCAATGTAGCCCAGGATGGCAATAACTCCATCATCGTAAATAAGCTTACGAGCTGCCGCTGCTGCCCCGGCCGGGGTCCACGCATCATCAGCCCAGGTAAGCTCCACTTTATAGGTATCGTTGCCTATCTTTACGCCACCGTCTTCATTTATAAGATCGATGTATACATCGGCTATCCGCCTGCCCCTCTCACCATACATTGCCGCAGACCCGCTGAACGCCATAATACAACCGATTTTAAGTGTTTTCTGTTCTGCTACAGGTGGCTTTGCCTCAGGTCCGCTTCCACAGGCCGTGGTAACTATCATGGTCCCGATACAAACGAACAGTAGAATGTAAGTTAATGCATTTCTAATTTTCATCGTGCCTCCTGGTCAATCTGTTATTTACGCGGATGCACCATGCCTTCATCTGGCGATGGTGCATAATAACGTGTCATTTAAAAATCTTCTAATTACAGTGTGTTCTATGGTTTTATAAACTCATGAATCAGCGACGTATTGTATTTTACCCTTTTACCTTTAACTGTTATGTCGACAATACAATCTGAGAAGAAACGCACAGCACCGTGTCCACGCGACATTATTGAATTATCCCCCATGGGGTAACCTACAGCGAGAGGATAGCTTTCAATAAGGTGCTTTAAATTGTGAGTAATTTCACCCTTTACTACGTCAGTATTCATCTTTAAAACCAGTTTCCTGGGATATTCAATCCCCGTCTCCTCGTCCAGCACAAAATCACTGGGTTCACCAATCAATTCCTGTGACATATCAACGAGCTTTTCGCCTTCAAAGGTTACAGCAAAATTAAGAGGCGTATGGTCCATGCATTCTCCAAGTTGACTTAATGAATATATGAAGGTATGCCCTGGAAGAAAAATGCGGCCCCAATACCAGTAATCATACAGGACATCAAAACGGCTATTGCCCCAGTTATGATCATGGTAACCCGCACCAACGACATTCATCTCCTTTCCATCAACTATCAGTTTTCCCTTTACAGTGGCCCGCGGTTGAGCGATTGCCCAGCCCATATATATTAACGGGTTCATGCTGAAATAGGCGGTGCCGTCCGGGGGAGACCTGTAACCCTGGACAAGGCTCTTAAACTCAAGGTCCGCCCCTAAACCATCCTCAAGAAAATGCATTTTATATGTGGGTGGTTCACCAAAAACCCTGTTACCGCCCATCTTTACATCACATGTTTCAGTAGAGATGGATACGAGTTTGTTATCAAACGGCTTCTTTAACATTATTTTTTTGCCGTCAGGGTCATATACAGAGAAATCTATAAACCGCTCTTTTACAATACCGCCGTCCTTCCCGGCTTTTGTCTGCTCCTGCCAGAGAGATGCCATCGAATAATTATTCTCAAAGGTAGCATCAAAATACCACCATTCATAATTTACAGGGCATAGATTGTCGTGAAGGGAGTCGTCAACTTTCTCCAGATAAAAATCAGCAGGATCTAATGCGTACTGCTCCGAAGCCGTATCTTTACTATCCATTTACCTCTCCCTTAATCGTTATGGCGAATTTTACTTCGATATGATAATTTTACCGTTCGATAATAACACAGCAGCTATTAAATGTAAATATGCTCAGATGAAGTACGACTTATATTAGTTAAAATAGTATATTGGCCAGTTAACCAGCTACAGAAATATCACCAAATAACTGACACGACACCAGCCATATCAGTCCTATTCAGACAGAGTCATTGCGGATGGAAGTAGTCGTACCACATGTCGGCATCGGTGAGAGGGTATTCGCCCATATAGACGTCATCATCACCCTTAATGACGCCCATGGCACAGGGGTAACCGAAAACCACCGGCGCTCCATAGGTCTTAGTTCCCGAGAAGGTATACCTCCCCAGGAAAGTATCGAAAGTTCCGCCCTTGAATGTCTTCATTATTATATCCGGGTCCGTTGTACCGGCTAATTGCGCACATTCAAAGTACTGGGAAAGATGGGTGATCACCTGCGAGAAAGGGCCGTAGTCAGTGAAGGGTTTCCCGTACTTCTGTTGATACCTGTCTTTAATCCGCTGGGACATATCCAGGTATTTTTGCTCCACTTTCACCTGCTTCAATTCCCAGGGAACAGTGCGGTTGCCCATGATGCCCTGCGCAGCGTCCTTGCCGCAAATTCCAAAAAAGACATCCGTCAAGCTATCGGAAGTATGACCAATAGGCCATTTATATCCCATCTGCCATCTCTGCTTGGCCATCAAAGCAACATCCAGTATAGTACCGCCGATAAAAATGACCTCAGCCCCCTGCTCCGCCATCTTCGACAGGTATGGCGTAAAATTCGTTGTGCCCACAGGGTAGTAAACGCGTACGCCCTTTATCCCGAATTCTTTTTCCAGCCGTTTGTCGACCATCTCAAAAACGGACTCTCCCATGCGCCGGTCGTCCATCGTCCCGGTCCAGGCCAATACGTGCAGGTCCGGGTGCGCCTTCATGATGGCCAATGCCTGATTTAACGTTATCTCTCCTGTGGGAGTACCAAAAATAACATAGGGATCAGTCTTGGGATTATAAATAATTCCACCTGTCCTGGACATAAGGATGACCTTCTCAGGATTGGTGACAGGACTGAGTGCCGAAAATCCCGGGCCGATATACCCAACGATAGCGATGACTCCATCATCGTAAATAAGCTTCTTGGCTGCCGCTGCTGCAGGAGCCGGGGCAAACTGATCATCACCCCAGTTAAGCGCCACCTTATAGAGATCATTGCCTATTTTGACTCCACCGTCTTCATTGACAAGCTCAACATACACGTCCGCTACATATCTCCCCCTTTGGCCGTATTGAGCAGCAGGGCCGCTGAAAGGCATTATACAACCCAGTTTCAAGGTTTTTTCGGGGGCAGGCGTTGTTGTCTCAGGAGCACAGGCAGAAGTCAATGTGGCCACAAGAATGGAAATCAAGAGCAGGGAATATAAAACAGTCTTATTGCCGTTCATAAAATAAGCCTCCTCTAACCACCACTTTGATAGCAAAACATTATAGCACAAGCTTAATTTACAGCAAGTGGCCGCCCTGCTTTTATTATTTTCTTGAAACGTCCTATAATGTACGCATAGACCTTAATATGGGGCAAGGCCGGATGGACGCCTTTATTTATTCTGATGTTTTCTCCGGCAGGAAAAAGTTCGGTAAAGCGAGGTAATAATGTGCAAGTATTGTGCTGAATATGGCAATGGCACCAAGTGGTACTTAAATCCCGAGAATTATCGGGATGAGCTTTTTCACGCCGAAGGGCATGACAACACAGTAAAGATGCTGGGAGGGGCAGGAAAGAATACACTTGAGACCGGCGGTGGGGCACAGGCCGATGTTGTGATGTCCGACCTTTTTAATACGGGCTACTTTAGCATGCACGTGGAAAATGCCCACGGTGGTCAGATTGTACCTCTCGAGGATGCTTTAAAAATACTTGACCTCTGCCAGGAGCCTTTCCTCCTGATGAACTGTTCCTGCCGCAGGTATTACGGGCGCACTGACGTGAAACGGTGCCTATTCTTCTGGCCGGTTGCCAAAACTGCCATAAAAGAAAGGCCTTGGGAAAATGATACGGAGATCCTGACCAAAGAAGAAGCCAAGAATTTCGAAAGAGATTGCGATAAAAAGGGATTCCTTCATTCAATCTGGCATGCCGGCGTGAACTCCGATGGTATCCCCTCCATTGTAATGTGCCATTGCACGGCAGCCGATTGCGTTCCTACCAAGTTAAGAATCGATTACGGCACTATGAATTCGCAACGTAAGGGTGAATATGTTTCGATAATTGATCCGCTAAAGTGCAAAGACGGCTGCACGAGCTATCCGGCCTGCCAGCACCGCTGCCAGTTTGGAGCTATGAAGTACTCGCCGGCGGATAGGATAATGTATGTCGATCCGCAACTCTGCTTCGGCTGTGGCTTGTGCCGCACAGCCTGCCCGACGGGCGCAATCCGGTTGGTTGACCGTACAACGTTTCCTTCTCTTGTCGATAACTGGTAGACACAAAGT
>JAPLHL010000094.1 GCA_026389655.1 Chloroflexota bacterium | reverse complement strand
GGTTGATTTCAACATCGTGGCCATCCCGGAGGCGCTGGCGGTTAACCAACTGGATGGTATTTTCACAGAAATGCAGAAATACGGGTTCAAGGTAAGCCGGCTGATCATAAATAATGTTATTAAAATGGCGGATTCGGCTTTTTTACGCGAAAAGATGTCCCAACAGCAGGCCTACCTGGAGACAATATATAACAAATATCGCAACCTGCTGATCACCGAATTGCCCATGTTTTCACATGAGATCCAGGGGCTGGACAGAATAAAGGAAGTTGCTGAAGTGCTGTTTAACAAACAGTGACTTTGGCGTCAGCCAGGATAATTACACAATTTATGTACGCGCATGAATTATGTGCAGCGCAACTTCTGAGAAGCCTTCTCCGGCTTCATAATCGCTAATATACCTGGCGGCATCGCGGAGAATTTCTCTATCGGTTTCCGGGATATTGGGGTTCGGTACAAGTACGCTCTCAGGGAAAAGTTTGAACAGGGACAGGTCGGTCATTGAATCACCGATTACCAGTACCTCGTCCGGCCTTATGGTAGCCCCATCCATTTGCCCGAGCAGTCTCTTAAGTGTCTTGCCTTTATCGATACCCTTCTGCATGAGGTGGAGTATATAGGTGGAATCTAAAACCTGCACGTCTCCAACGCATCTCTTTATTTTCTCAGGCGTGATCCCGTCAGCCCGGAAGACTAAATCGATCATCCTCTCCTGGTTGTCCTCCCTCTCCCATATCCGCCCGGGATAGCAGGCCTTCAACTTTTCCAGCCCTTTTAAGGCCGGTTGTCTTGAGTATCCCAGGTCCACAAGATTGCCATGGGGTGTAAGCCTGGCGACTGCGCCGTTCTCAGCTATAAGCGGGCCGCCGATTTTCAGGCTCATCGCCATCGACTGTAGCATGGGATCGGTCCTCCCTGATACCAGCCCCACAGCGATATCGCTTTTCTGAAGCTGATATATAGCATCTGATACAGAGGGGCTGACCTGGTCCCCGCCTGTATTCAGTGTTCCGTCTACATCGGCCATGATAAGTTTTATATGCTTTGCTGTTTCACGTGTAAGGCTCTGATACGATTTGACCATTTGGGTTAAATAGTAGTTCATTTTTAGTTGCATGTCATGGCAGACGCTGTATCCAGCCGTAGTTTTTACTGCATGATAACTGAACCAGCAGGGAGATCATGAAGGCAGTGGGACGACAAAGCATCGTAAGGGCGGGTCTTAAGACCCTCCCAAAATCTAAATTGCGAGTGTCCTGATATATAGGGGAAGGAACGACGCTATATTGAGAGTACTCCTGATAAGCAGGATACGAGAAGGGCCGCAGACCCTTCTTTGCAAAAAATGAATTATACGTAAAGAGAAACAGCATCTGAAACATAGCTTCGTAATAGCTCATATATAGAATTGTAGGCAAACTTTACTGATTACACAATAGCCATGAATTCACTATTTCTGGAGGGGAAAAGTAAATTAGGACAATTTGTCTAATTCGTCAGATACCGAATTTTCCCAAACATGAAGATAGCTTATGGGAGGAAAACCACTTGGCGAATGATACTGTTTTAGGGCAGTGTCCAGTTCTAATAGTACACTACGAATATCATTCTCACGAATATTTACTAATTCATTAAATCTAGCTACTAAATAGTGTGCTCGGCATGCTTTTATACTGTCCGTGGTCTGTCCAATTACTGGCTGGCCCCTACGATCCACACCCTTAACTTCAGTTTCACCATATTTTTCAAAATTGGCTAAGAAATCGTCATCAATTGTAGCTTGACAAACAGGGCAATTACATACGTATTTATAAAAATCAGAGGCTGATGATACCTTTGAGAGTATAGTGTGGGCTTCGGCAAAAACAAAACCTTTATGTAATGACGGTATATAAAATTTTGCAGGTGGTAACCCGCCACCCAATACAGGTATCACATTTCTATGCTCGCCATAACCAGCCCCATGGCTAAATCCTGTCAAACCGAAAGCGCTGAGGATAGCAGATAAAAAGCCACCGTAAAAATTGTATACTGGACGCCCATCTGCACAAAGAGCTTTTATCAATTTAATGTAATTGCATACATCCTGAGAACCAAGATCATATTCAATCTGATCACTAATCCATATAAAGAAGCCGTCAACCTTAGTTTTACAATATCCGTCTGCAATAGATGTCAGTTTGGATACATCTTGAAGAATAGTACGATCTATCGCTATCACAGCATAAATAGGTAATCCCAGGTTAAGATTCACGGCCTCCTTTGCTAATGTAATGTCAGTATCATACCAATCCATTGACTCGTCAATATAGAAATACGGTGCAATTAAGGCTGCTGGCCTGATTGGACTGGTTGAGATTCTAAGAGGGCCTCTTTGAGGTTGCTCTTCTTCTAATCGATCTCTCTGAAATTCAAGAATGTTTTTAACGGCAGCTTGGGCAATGACTAAATTACTGAAATCCGCTGGTTTTAGTGCCTCTACACCTAAATGCGTAACAAATGGTTCACCATACCGCACAGCCAGTTCTTTAAATGTCCGCT
>JAPLHL010000375.1 GCA_026389655.1 Chloroflexota bacterium | reverse complement strand
CTAAACAAACATAAGGCACTAAGTTCAAATATTATAACCGGAAAATCGTCTGATTGGATTATATTGTATCACCCTCACCCCTGGCCCCTCTCCCTCAAAGGGCGAGGGGAACATTTTTTCTAAGAGGGACTGGCGTCCCTCTTCAACACCTTGTTTGAAATGCAAACTCCAGGCTCCAAATTCCAAAAACCAAATAATTAATAAATGAAGAAAAATGTAGGGTGCGGGTTTTCAAACCCGCCCTTTAATAAATTGGTGCCGATGCAATTGGAATTGCATTTTAAACTTGTTTAGTACTTAGTGTTTCCACGAAGGGGTTCAGAATTATTTGTCTATTAAAATTTGTCTGGAATTGGAACTCAGAGTCCCCTTGTTCCAGGTATTATTCTTATCAGGCAGTTGCCGCCGGTATTTTTCTCGTTGTTCTGATTATCGATGTCCGTGCAGACTGTTGCGGGTGTTTCATAAAAATAACTCCAGTTATAAGTGCCGAAATACAGCGTACGCTGCTCACCGGGCAGCAGGGGAGGGATGTAACTGATACCGAGCTGCGTTTGGCCCAGGTAAAGACCGGCATTACAGCCTTTGGAAGCGCCTGGACCGTTGTTGCGGACTTTATAGTACACTATGCCCGCTTCACGGAATATATCAAGTATTGCCAGATCGGCACCGCTAAAGACCGGCTGTCTTACTGTCACGGTCACCGACTTGGAGGCAGAGCCGCCGCTGTTGATGGCGTTGAGTGTGTAGGTGGTATCTGCTTTCGGACTTACCAGCTTATTCCCGCCGGCTGACACAGCGCCCATATCAGGCGTGATAATAACACGGCTGGCGCCGCTGACGTTCCATGAAAGGGTGAACTGCTGACCCAGCGTGACGTTAGAGGGTGTGGCCTGGAAATCGCGGATTTCGGGAAGGGCGGTCCCCTGTTCCAACTTGATCGAGAAGCCCTTTTCAGATTTTTGTTGGCCGTTAAGATACAGCCTTACGGAGTAGTCTCCCTGTTGCCATCCTGAAGCGGGAGCATTAATGGAGAAGGCCAGGTACGAGGATCCCGCCACCGTTGCAGATTCTTCCTTCAAGGATTGCCACGCTACTCTATCGTAATAAAGCCATTCCGCCTTTACCTGTGACGGCGCGGGCAGTCCCTCAACAGCCACCGAGCAAATTATAAGTGGCGTATCGATGGTGAAAGCAGAGGATGAGTTAAGCGGTTTCCCGGCCGGGTCCACCTGCGTGGCCAGCACAATATTCGAAAGGGGAGAAATGCAGCCGGATAACAGCAGCACTGATAGTAACGAAGCTATTAAAATGTACTTCAATTTTCCAGGCCCCCAATATGAAGTAAAATTCCAAGCTCCAAATTCCAAAAGCCAAATGTCAGCATGTCATCACGAGGCACGAAGTGCCGTGGCGATCTACTGGTCCCGCCACAACATGGGACAGCAGATTGCCACATCGCCTACGGCTCCTCGAAATGACATGTTATTAATCTATTATGGTATCTGTACCAGCCTGGCTTGCTTCCAGACTGCAAAATCATTGACAGCTGAAGGCCCTGCTTCAACACGCAGCACGAAGAGCACAGTCTGCCCCTCGTAGTCGCTCAGGTCGATGTCCCATGCCTCGAATTTTCCGGGGACTGTCATCTTCTTACCGGGGAGGAAATTCATGGTATCGCTCAGGTCCCTGAGCCCCAGCTTGAAGGTAACTCCGTCGCTGCCGGTGGCGTTCTGT
>JAPLHL010000128.1 GCA_026389655.1 Chloroflexota bacterium | reverse complement strand
AGCGACCAAATACCAGATCGACATCGCCAAGGATCCTGAGTTCAAACAGTTGCTCGTAACCTCCACCACCACCACCACCGGTTATGAGTACAACGGCACGCTGGACTACAGCACCAACTACTTCTGGCGCGTAAAGGCACTCGAAGTCAACGGACTGAACATTCCGTCCGATTGGTCTGCAACGTTCAGCTTCCAGACCGAAGGCGCTCCGGCGCCGGATAAACCTGCTCCTGCAGAGCCGGCCACCCCGCTGTGGGTCTGGGTCATCATCGCCATCGGCGCCATCCTGGTAATCGTTACCCTCGTCCTCATCTTCAAAACTCGCAGGGTGTAATTACCACTAAGGCACTTAGATAGCCAGGGGAGGGGCGGCGCAAGCCGCCCCTCCCTCTTTTTTGGAAGCCAACCCAAATAAAATCCAAGCGTCACATGTCTTTGCGGGTGTCCTAATAATTATGTCATCACGAGGAGCGAAGCGACGTGGTGATCTACTGGCCTATTGCAAGTCCGTGCAGCAGATTGCCACGGCACTCCATGCCCGCAATGACATGCTTCTTACTATGCCTTACCTATAATGGCTTTCGAATATTCCCCTGGCAGGGCGTTGAAGAGGGGCGTCAGCCCCTCTTAGAAAAAGAGAACCCCTCTCCTGTGGGAGAGGGGCAGGGGTGAGGGCAACTATATTTATACCTTTTATTATTTATTGACACTGCCCGTTCACGGCTTATAATATGTTCTTAACATTTAAGGGGGCTGTTATGAAAAGATTTTTGGCGGCAGCAAGCTTATTGCTAATTGTATGTGTGTCCCTGTCACTCTGGCCCGGCTGTGTCAGGTTACAAACTCCACCCTCCTCACAGGGCCCGGGCAGCCTGAGTGAGGTCACCACCGCCAGCTCGGTGTCCCCGGACGGTCAACCTCTGTCGGCCGCCAGCGTTTTCGTGGCCAGCACGCCCACTATTTACGTTACAGCTAAAGTAACTAACGCTCCCGAGAATACCAGTATTACCGCCAGGTGGTTTTATGTAAAGGACGATACAGGCAAGGCCGTCAACCAGCAGCTTAGCGAGGACTCGGCTACCGCCAAGGGTACCAAATATGTTTCCTTCAGCCGTCAATCCACCGGCGCCTGGGGCAGCGGTGAGTACTCCGTGTCGCTGCTGATGAATGACAAAGAAGTTACCAACGTCCAGTTTACCGTTCAACCCGTGCAGAAAGCCAATGTTCCCGCCCCCACCATCAGCTATTTCAAAGCTGTCCCTGAGGCCATCAGCAGCGGCCAGGCTGTCACGCTTAGCTGGAGTGTGACGGGCGCCAATACTGTGCAAATCTCCACCATCGGTAACGTCGCCACCGCAGGAAACGTTATAGTGACCCCCGTCAACAGCGTTGAATACCAACTTACGGCAACCAACGGCGCCGGCAGCACCTCAATGAAGGTCAACATTAACGTCACCTCCTTTAATCCCGACAAGCCCGAACTTGTCATCACGGACTTTCATGTGAATGGCGATAAGGCGTATTACAAGATCAAAAACATAGGCGGCGTCAACGCCAAACAGAGCACGACCTTCCTGTATATAGAAGGTGTCAAAAAGACATCCAGCCTGGTGGATATTTTAGCCGTCGGGGAAGAGCGAGAGCAGTATTTCCCCAATTTTGTGTGGACATATGGCGCCAACCGTACCTTTAAAATCCCGCTCAGGATCTGCGCCGACGGCCTCGACCAGATCGGGGAATACGACGAGAACAATAACTGCCTGGTGGTGGACTGGTAGCTGCAGTAAATGCAACATCACAATTAAATAATATAAATTCGTCCTGTGATCACGAGGCGTCCCGGTGAAATCGAAGCGACGTGGTGATCTCCTGGCCTATTGCAAGTCCGTGCAGCAGATTGCCACGGCACTCCATGCTTCTTAATATGCCTCGCCCATAATGGCTTTGGAATATTCCCCTGGCAAGGCGTTGAAGAGGGGCTGACGCCCCTCTTCAAAAAAAAGAACCCCTCGCCTGTGGGAGAGGGGCAGGAGTGAGGACATAAGTAAAATCTTCTAATATCCTCTTAATAATTTGTGCTATTATTTAGCTATAATTGATTTGTAGAGGTGGAAGTTATGAACAATTCCCGCTGGTACATTATCCTGTCACTGCTTGTACTGATATCAGTTATCGCTTCAAGCGGATGCGGGAGCGTTAAGTTCAATCCTTCGGGCAAGACATCATCTTCGGCACTGATCAGCGATGCAACGCTTGCCACCGAGATCGACAGCCAGTCAAAGCCTGTAAATGCCACCAATTCTTTTACGGTGACTACCGAGAAAATATATCTTTCACTCAAACTGAATAGTGCTCCCGCAAGCACACAGGTCGTGGCGAAATTGACTTACCTGGGCGGCGAGGCAGCGAGCCTGGCTAACAGCAGTATGTTCAATAGCAGCCAGGCCGGTGAGGGTAACGGTTATATTTCATTTGCCATGAAAGCGCCCACCGGCGGCTTTCCCCAGGGCAACTACGAGGCGGACGTATCCGCCAACGGGCAGGACCCTATAAAAATACCTTTCACGGTGCAGAACCTGTCAACCCAGAAAGGCTGGCCCGCTGTAAACACATTCACAGCTTCAAAGGATACCATTGCTTCAGGGCAGAGCGTCACACTTTCATGGGATGTCTCCGATGCCACGCGTATCACACTTCAACCGGAGATCGGCACAATTACAGCCTCCGGTACGCGCTCTGTAACACCGTCCGTTACCACAACCTATAAAATCATTGCGTCAAACGATGCCGGCTCTACCACCAGGGAACTAACAGTGGCTGTCGGGGCGGCTATTACAGGAGCCCCCGATCTCATCATCACTGACGTCTGGCTGGAAGGATGCATGGTCTATTACAAGATCAAGAACATCGGTTCCAATGACTCCACTGCAACA
>JAPLHL010000137.1 GCA_026389655.1 Chloroflexota bacterium | reverse complement strand
CTCCAGAAATATGAAGATGAGATTTCACAGGGCAAGGAACTTCCCGCTCCTCCTTCAGAGATGACGGAAATCGCACCTCCCACTTCAGATAAAAAAAGTCTCCCTGCACCTGACATGTTCGCTACGGGGGAAACCGTGATTGAGAAATCAACACCGACTCCAGTAGAAGAGTGCGGCTTTACTACTAAAAAGTTGCTGCGCACCGTGGTGGTGCAATGGAAGAATACCAGCATTAAGCCGATAGTTGTGACACCAGGCGATAAGAAGAGTGCAGCGCTTGCAGGCGGCCGGACCGTCATATGGGCACGCGAATCTTACAACGAGTGGGAATTGCACGTATGTAAATTGCCCATGGGGCACAAAGGCACCCACAAAGGTTCCACTGAAATCGTTTATAGCGTGCTCGATTCAATCAATGAGGAACGCAATTACGGCCCCAAGCAGCCGCTCAAACCACCTACACCGCATTATACGGACGGGATGCCGGAGATCGATATAGCCGCATCACAGATTATCCAACCTGATCAACTGCCTTCCTGAAACAGGCCGTAAACAACTTCACATCCTTTAGTATTATTATCAAAGCATGTTAGTATTTAATCGTCTGCGAAAGCATATCTTGCCGTTCCTTTTTATGTCCGCACTCATCCTGCTCATTTTATCTGCTTTTATATTGCCCTCCCGCGTAAATGCGGGGAGAATGGCATGGAGTACTGTGGACACCCCCAGCAACGCCTTTAACGTAGTAGTAAGCCCATCGGAAATCAACGCGTTAACAGCCTGCCAGGACGGCAGGACCATTTATTCCATCGACACCGCCCATAGCGGGTTGTATCGCTCAGACGATGCCGGAGCAAGCTGGTATGACCTGAGTAGCTACCTGGTAAAAGCAGGCGCCAGCCTGCCGGCATGGCTGGTTGCAGCGGCTCCCGACAATCCCAAGTTCGTCGCCGT
This sequence comes from Chloroflexota bacterium, assembly GCA_026389655.1. Classification (GTDB taxonomy): domain Bacteria; phylum Chloroflexota; class Dehalococcoidia; order GIF9; family UBA5629; genus JAFGLP01. Next base: position 1,853 of record JAPLHL010000137.1, on the reverse strand, counting down.
TGCCACCAGTTCAGCAGGATCTCCCGGCAACGTTTTCGTATCCGCCGATGCAGGGCAAAATTGGAGTGATGCACATTTCCCGGCAGCAGGCAATATCAGCGCACTTGCCATCTCACCGTTTTACGGCAACTATGATATTGCGGTGGGCACCAGGGCATCAGGCTCCGGCAGCATCACTACCTATAAGGCTTCTGGAATGGGAGGCAGCTGGGTAGACCAGGGATTCTCAGGGGACATATTATCAATTAAGTTTTCACCTAATTATAAATCTGATCCGTCTCTCGCAGTCCTATTCACAACGAATGCAGGGACTTACCTCAATGTGGGTATCCATGATCTCAATGCAAATACAACAAACTGGACAGCTATATACAGCGGTAATCCGCCGGAGATTACAGTAAGCGGGGCCGGCACATCTCCAAAGGCCAATCAGATTATAACTGGCGATCTTGAGTTGCCGGCGGACTATTCCGGTCAGGCGCCGGCCTATTGCCGGGCTTATGTGAGCATAGATGCAACAGGAGGAAACGCAGGTGTGTTCAGGATAGATGGGACCACAGTCTATCTACTTATGAATGCACAATCAAACAAGCGGATCTCCAGCATTGCTTACAGGGGCACATATATCAGCGGCAAGCTATTGGTCGGCGAAGTCCTAGGTGATTCCGCCCGTGCGTCGGTGCTGACATGGACCACCGATGCGCCTAATACCTGTCCTGCCACATGCTGGTACCAGACCGAAAAGCCGCCTACCGGCGCAGGAATATCCGGCTATGGCAATGCGCAGGTTGCATGGTCTCCCGACGGCAGCAGGGCATATTGCGGCACAAGTTCGGCTCCCTTAAATAGCCCGGCGGCCTGGCCTTCGGCCTATCTGAACGGTACACCCCTGGATGAATCAGCCTTCAGTCTCAGCACCGATAATGGAAAGACATGGAACCAGCTGAGCCTGATAGATACACAGATCAGTGCCCTATCGGATGTGGCTGTATCATCAGACGCCAATACAATCTATCTAGCCTCCCTCAACAATGCGGGGAACCACCTGGACAGCATCTGGCGATCGAACAGCCAATTATCAGGCAAATCCTGGGAACGTGTATTGTGCATCCCTTCTTCGACTAACGATATCATCCTGAGGATAAACAACCTGGGTAGTGATCAGTCAATTTTCTTTGCCTCACGGGATACTGACGATTTGAGACAATCCCAGGACTATGGACAGACATGGAAGGCCCAGATGCCCGGCATGTCTATCGCGGACTTCTCAATAACCAGCATAAACAACACGCGCTACATATATGCACTCGGCAGCTCCTACGTGCGCAAAGGCAATGCTTCGTCACTCATACCGCAATGGTCCCAGCAGGTGGCTACGAACATGACGTCTGCACACACAATATTTGCCGCGCCTAATGGTGTAATTGTAGTTGGAGGCGATACAACCGATAACAGGGTCGCCTTTTCAATTGATGCGGGGACATCCTTTAATGTCACAACAGCCTTTCCCGTAACCGGTCACATACATGCCATTGCCGATTACAGGTTGAGCAATTCATTCATCATCTATGCCGCGACTGACACAGCGGGAAGTGATATATACGCTTCTATCCCGGGGGCAGTGCCGTGGAATCCCATGGGAACACCTCACACCGGGTTCTGGGGCCTGGCCCAGATGTGGACCCTGTACGGAGCCTCGGCCGCAACCGTAGACCGGACGCTTGAGCCTGAAACGATGGGGCCACCCGCCATAGAGTGGAGTAATCTTAACCAGGGATTACCGGCAGGGATTGTGTTCAGCAGGGAACCGATTTCGCTAAAACTGTCGCCTGGTGTAAATCTGTGGGCAATAG
>JAPLHL010000235.1 GCA_026389655.1 Chloroflexota bacterium | reverse complement strand
AAATCGACGGGAAAAGATTGGCCAGCCATGCGGCAGGCATCTCCTTACGCCTGGATAGACTCATCGACATCTTCGGTCTCAGCGGTTTTGAAAAAAGGGTCTTGCTTCTCGCCCTCCTGCCTGAAGCTGCCCCACACAGCGAGCGTCTCTTCGGCTATATCCAGGATGATGTCACACGCAGGCGTCCGGTTGTAGCGCTGGCACTCGATGCCTTCTGTTCTTCAAATGCAGATAAACTGGACAGGCGGACAGCATTCCTGCCCGATTCTGCCTTGATTAAGAACGGGTTGATACAGCTAAATGATGAAAACTCTCGCAAGGGGTCTTCTCTTCTGTCACTTTCCTTCAGGATAGACAATCGTATTGCAAATTACTTGTTGGGGCAGGACTCTGCCGATGCTGCGCTCTTACCATGGGTGGCTTTTTATAAGCCTGCCGGCATGTTGTCTGCTCCTGATAAAGGTGGTCCCTTGCAGGAAGGCCTCCCCGAGTATTTACGTAATGCCGATAATTCTAATGTCTGCATTTTCTGTGGGGTGGGGGGAATCAATGAGTCCAATCTGATTGAGGCTGCCAGTCGCAATATTGGAACTGCTGTACTCGCTGCGGATTTCAGCCTGTTGCTGGAGACATATCCCGACCCTGTTGCTGCGGTCAATCTGCTCTGCCGTGAGGCCAAACTGACCTCATCCGTTATCTACGGCAGGCATTTCGATGCTGTGGCCGCTTTTAAGCAGTCGGCCAAAATTATTGAACAACTTGAGGAATTCCAGGGCGCCCTTATGATAAGTGGAGATAATTGGAACTCACTGGCCTTGCCATGGAACAGGCGCATACCTGTGCCATTTACATTTAATGCACCAGATTATTATCAGAGAGAGATTATATGGCGTAGCTATAACAGCCCTGATATGCAGATTACCGGTGATACGGTCACGGCTGTTACGGGTAAGTTCCAGTTAAATAATAACCAAATTGAAAAGGCTGTCAGGCTTGCCATGGGATTGAACTGGCAGCAATCCGGGGGCCAAATCCCGGGAGAGACACTGTTCCAGGCCTGCCGTATGATATCAGCCACCCGGCTTATGGAAATAGCCCGGAAAATCAACCCGCGCTATAGGTTAAGCGACATCGTCCTTCCGCCTGAACCTGACGAGCAGTTGCAGGATATCCTGGATTATGTAAAATACCGCCATATTGTGCTGGATAAATGGGGGTTCCGCCAGAAGTCCTCATTGGGTAAAGGGCTGAATATACTCTTCTCCGGGCCTTCGGGCACAGGCAAGACTATGGCGGCTGAGATTATAGCGGGAGAAATGGGGCTCGATCTTTATAAAATCGATCTCTCTGGTGTGGTCAGTAAATACATAGGGGAGACCGAAAAAAACCTCGATCGCGTTTTCAAGGAAGCCGCTGATTCCAACTGTGTCCTTTTCTTCGATGAAGCTGATGCACTATTCGGCAAGAGATTTCAGTATCGAGTTCCCCACTCCCGAACAGGAATACCGGTTACTCATCTGGCAGAGATCTTTTCCCGCTGGTGCCCCGGTTGCCGCCGACCTGGATTTTGATTTCATGTCACGCCAGTTCCGCCTTACGGGGGGCAATATCAAGAATATAGCGCTCACTTCCGCTTTTCTTTCCATGAAGAACGGCGGGGTCATCAATATGAAAAATCTCATGCTGGCTACCCGTCGCGAATACCAGAAAACGGGCAAACTTTGTACCGCGGCTGAATTTGGTAAATATTTCGAGCTGGTGAAGTATTAAAACGAAGATATCGGGATATAAACGTAGCAAAGCAGCAAGGTGATAGAAATGATTAATGATCTTAATGAAACATTAAAGCAACTTATGATCAATCAGGCCGGTCTGGACCAGTCACAGATCAGTATCAGCTTTGCCGCCCCCAGCAAGGAATGGGCTTCCCATCAGTCCAGGCCAGTTGTTGATTTATATCTTTACGATATAAAAGAAAACCATGATCTGCGTGGCTTCGATTGGACGGTCAGTAATGATGGCAAGGGTGTTGCTACCAAGAAAAAAGCCCCTACACGTTTGGACCTTACTTATGCTATCACCGTTTGGACTAAGGAAGTAGAAGATGAACACAGCCTTCTGGGCCGCATTTTAATTACTCTTATGAAGTACCCTGTTCTCCCGCCGGAAATATGCTGTGGTTCTCTGAAAAACAGTGAGTTTCCTATCCATGTTTCTACTGCTCAGCCGGATGACTCAATGAAAAGTATCACTGATTTTTGGAATGCTTTGGGCAATAACTTGAAGCCCCTCATCAATTATATCGTTACCATACCTGTGGATCTCGGCATCGCCTTCTCTGCTCCGCTGGTAGCCACAAGGACGCTTGAGTTCCATCAAACTGGCAGAGAAGAGGCAGAGGATTGGGTTCAAATAGGGGGGGCCGTGCGGAAAAAGGGCAAGGCTGGCGCAGTGATGGCTGGCGTGTCAGTATCTGTCAAAGACAGCGGGTTGACGGCTGTTACGGACGAGAGTGGCAACTATAAGCTCTCGAAGATAAGAAAAGGAAATTACATATTCGAAGTTACAGCATCCGGGCGTACTGCCAGGGAGATCGAAATTACGGTCCCCGGCAACACGTATGACATAGAGCTGTAAGGAGGTGATGCTGAAAAATAGCAATGGGTTCAAGCCTGCGGGCGCTTCCTCTGC
>JAPLHL010000302.1 GCA_026389655.1 Chloroflexota bacterium | reverse complement strand
GTGTGAAGAGCCCCGCCAAAACATCCGGCTTTGCAAAGAAAATAACTACCTGAGGATCATCTACCTCTTCCAGCAAGTCCCAGCGCTTGAATACAATATAGTGGCCGGGGGCCTCGAAAGGCAATTGGTGCTTCATCGCTTCCTCCACTATACCGGGGGACTTCTTGTAGCGTTCCCCCTCCAGCTTGCCCGGTATCCCGCAAGAAAGGAAATACTCGAAGTTCGGCATAATCTCCGTGGCAAAGCCCGCATACCGTTTCCCGCCAAAACATCCGATCGACTCTGCATTAAACTGCATTGGCTGCCCCTTACGGGCTTTCAGTAAGGCCGCGATAATGCACCTGTTCACAGTGCCGGGCAGGACCAGGCCGCTCACTTCCCTGTCGGTATAGTAGAATGTAATCGGTAATTCGGCATCGTTAAAATACCTCTTCCACAACGAAATGAAGTTGTCCCTCTCGGTCTTTTCCATGATTACAACCTCCCGTCAAACATTATGCACGCTTTTCCAGAAAGATAAAAGGGTATTTATACCCTCACCCCTGGCCCCTCTCCCTGAAGGAAGAGGGGAATTTTACTTATAAGAGGGGCTGAAGCCCCTCTTCAGCGCCCCCATGACGAATAATCCAGTGTTCGTAATTGAAATTCAGCGCCGTAGGGCACGAGATAACATTTACTGCTACTGCGAAAGTACGGTGGACCTGCTATTCCAGTGTGTACCCTTTTTCCGTGAAGAGACTGAGGCAAACCTTGACGATATCCGGATCGTATAAGATTCCGCTATTGATGGTTATCTCTTCCAGGGCCTTATCCAGACCGCGGGACGGACGGTATGGGCGGTGGGATGCCATAGCTTCGACGACATCTGCTACGGCGAGTATTTTCGCCGCCAGTAATATTTCATCCTCTTTAAGAGCGTTGGGATATCCCGAGCCGTTCAGCCTTTCATGGTGCTGCAGTATTGCCTGCGCCACCGGGCAGGGAAACTCCATTTCTTTTAGTATCTCGTAGCCGTTCTGAGGGTGCGCCTTTATAATCTCCCATTCGGGGGTTGTCAGTTTGCCTGGCCGGCTGAGGATGTCTACTGGCACCTGCATCTTGCCTACATCGTGGATAGTGGCTGCCATCCAGATATGGTCAACCGCAGACTCATCCAAATGCATTTCCGTGGCGATGGTCTTTGCCAGGCTTGCCACCCTGTGCTGATGGCCCGAAGTATAAGGGTCCCTCATTTCCACCATCTTGGCCACCGTATCGATTGTGCTGCGCAGGCTCTTCTGCAGTGAAATATAGCTTGTTTCAAGGTCCGTCTCTGCCTTTTTCCGTGCCAGGATGGCCGCGATGATCTGGGCTACGCTTTCAATGAACTCAATGAAATCGGTTGTGAAGTGGCCGCGGTTTTGATCGCATAATTGAAGGAGCCCGATATTGCCTTGCTCTGCCTTAAGGGGTATGAGAGCGACCGACTGGTAGCCCTCTATCTCGCAGGTGTTGCGGGCGAAAGTGGGCCGGCGTTTACCCGTGTGGGAAGCCTGGAGCTCAAAGATGTTGTTGGTCCAGAAGCTGCCCGCCCTGGTAAAACATGGCCGGCCGGGAGTAAAACGCCCGTAGATTACTTTACCGCATATTCCGGCAAGAGCTGGTTGCCCAGGGGAGTTGAAGACAGGAGCGCCCTTCTCGTCTTTGATACACAGGTAATTTTCGGCCTCTACATGTCCGGGAACGAAACCCTCGGATTCATAATATGGATAATCGTTCCCTTCCTTGAGGCGCATGCCCGCCGCCTCAACGCCGCTGAACTCCTTGATGAGCAGGAGGATTTCCCGCACTATTTCTCTTTGTTCGCCCGGCTTGTTGAGCGTCTCGAGTACTTTAAGGGAAAGCTCATTCTGGCGCTGCACGCGCTTGCGTTCGACAGCATAACGTAGCGAACGCCACAGGGTCGCCCCTTCCACCTGCCCCTTGATAAGATAATCCTGCGCTCCCTGCTGCATTGCCCTGACGGCTGTGACCTCGTCATCAAGCCCGGTCATGACAATGATGGGTACTTTACTGACATGCTTGGATAAATATTGCAGCGTTTCCAGGCCCTGGCTGTCTTTAAGGCCGAGATCGAGAAGGACAATATCAATGGTGTTGGACTTGAGCCGCTGGATGCCGCCGGCAAGTCTGTCGGCCTGCTCAAAATGGTAGCGGGCGCCTCCCACGTCTTTGAGAAGCTCCTGTATTAACCTGGCATCGGCAGGGTTATCTTCCAGCATTAATATGTTCATATATGTGCGTCCTTATGTACCCCTTT
>JAPLHL010000479.1 GCA_026389655.1 Chloroflexota bacterium | reverse complement strand
GTAAGGGCTTAGCTATTTTTCCTTTGATAGTAAATATAATAAGTGATGAACCGAGTAATATTAGCACCAAACCTGCCAGCAACAGGGATGCGTCTCCAATTAGAAGTTTATTTAAACCAGGAAGAAAGATAACAGCCATTATAATAACGAAAATAACCAGGAGGGAATAGAATGCGGCCCACGCGACACTCTGGTAAGTGTTGTTCTCTTTTTCTACCGTATTATTCATTTCATTATTATAAACCAATGGCGGAACATTTATACGCAGGGATCATAGGCCCTGACCAGCATCTCCATGGCCAGTTTGATCTTATCCTGCGGTTGGTCGATGATCTCGGGTAGCAGCTTCTCGAAATCGTGCTGGATGCTGTTATGGTTTTCGTTGGTAGGGATAATGATATTGGCGGCGATGCATTTGCCGTCGTCGTCAAAGGTGTAGTCATGGAAGAGTATGCCCCTGGGAGCTTCCACAGCGCCCACACCGCGCCCGGCTTTGACCTTGACCTCGGGCTTCTCCTGCTTGATTCCTTTTGTAAGCAGCTTGTCCAGTATCATGATGCTGTTCTCGACGGCATGCACGGTCTCGACGAGCTGGGCCACGCTGATGAAGTAGGGATTATGGCAGGGGGCCTTGAGCCCGAAGATCTGGGCGACTTTCTTCGCTTTGGGGTGCAGCTTGTCGTGATTGATGTTAAAGCGTGCCAGCGCGCCCACCTGGTATGAATCACGGAGGTGTTTGGTGAATTTGGCTGTCGACCAGGGCACGCAGAACTCGTTGGTGACCTTAAGGTAATCGTTAATGGGGATGGGCTTGCAGTCGGTGGAGCCAATTGCGCCGCCGATAAAACTGTATTTATCCGGCCTGAAAAGGCCTATATACTCTGTCTCCCTGGTGAAATCGGGGAACTTGAGTGTCTTGAAGAGATCGACAGTGCTATCGAGGTCCTGCATATACTGACCTTCCAGGGCTTCTTTGAGCCACCTGAGTTGCTCGATCTCGGGCCACTTCACGAACCCTCCTGCCACCATGGAGATGGGGTGAGTTTTGCGTCCGCAAAGCATGTCGGCCCAGTTGTTGGCGAACTTCTTCATACGCAGCGCCCTCAGCACGACATCGGTATGTGTGGTTGCCAGTGGAATAACACTGCCGACACCAAGGAAATCAGGGGCGACCAGGAAATAAGTATGCAGCACATGGCTGGTAACGGTCTCTGCATCGTAGAGCAATTCACGGATAAGCGAGGCCTGTTCGGTCAGATGGATGTTAAAGGCGGCCTCGGTAGCCTCGATAGATGCGGTAGCGTGGGCTACGGCACAAATGCCGCAGATGCGCGGCGCTATGAAGTTGACGTCTGAGTAGCTGAGTCCACGCAGCATCGACTCGAAAAATCGCGGTGACTCGGGAACTTCCCATTTGACCTCTTCTATTTTACCGTCCTTGGCATTGACGATGATATTGCCGTGTCCCTCTATGCGGGCCACGTGATGGACTGTAAAATTCACGCTTTTTGTTGTCATGATTTTGCTACCTCCAGAGTGCCGTTAAAGATTCTGAATTGCTTGAGCACGCCATCCACAGTCAGGCCGTATTTTGCCAGCAGGTCTTTCTGTGAATTGGTGTTGGGTTCATCTACCAGCGAGCGGCAGCCCCAGCACTTCCTGCCTGCAGTAACGCAGACGGCGTTGCAGCCGCCGCGGGTCACTGGTCCCAGGCAGAACTCGCCGCGCTCGAAGGCGCAGATGTTCTCGGCCAGCTTGCATTCCACGCAGACGGGATTGTGGCACTGCTCGAATTTCTTGCCTGTTAGAAGGCACTTGATTAACCTGACCACCTCTACCCGGTTGGGCGGGCAGCCGTGAAGGAAGAACTCGACCGGCACCACACCATTTATCGGGCGGGTGGGTATGGTCTTGTACCATTTAGCGTTCTCGCCGTATACCACCTTAAGGTTTTCCTCCATGGTGTAATAGTTTTTCAAGCTGTTGACGCCGCCGGTGCAGGCACAGGCGCCCAGCGCGATCAGCACCTTGGCCTTGCTGCGTATGTCCTGTATACGTGCGATGTCCTTCTCGGTGGTGATGCTGCCCTCGATGAAAGCGATATCGTAATTATCGGAATGATCTGAGCTGGCCTCGCGGAATTCCACTATATCCACTGCAGTGATAAGGTCTACAATCTCCAATTCGAAGTTCAGCACTTCGAGCTGGCAGCCCTCACAGCCTGTGAAATCGAAGAAAGCAACTCTTGGTTTCATTTATACGGCCTCCTTTAATGACCTTACCTGGGCATAAGTGAAGACGGGGCCCTCCTGGCAACAGTACAGGCCGTTGATCTGGCAATGGCCGCACTTGCCCACGCCGCATTTCATCCTGCGTTCCAACGACATGATAATGTGGTCTTCCGCAAGTCCCTTCTTCAGGCACTCGGCGATGACGAAGCGGTACATGATAGGCGGGCCTACTACAATTGCGAACGTTTTTGATGCGTCGAACGATATCTTGGGGAACAGTGTGGTGATAACACCGACATTGCCCTGCCAGGAGTCATCCGAGCACCTGTCGACGGTTTCCATGAAGCACATATCTTTGCAGGTGTTCCATTCCTGGAGTTGGCCGATGAACAGCCTTTCCTGCGGGGAACGGCAGCCGAAAAGCGTGGTTACCTCGCCAAAATCCTTGCGGGTATCCAGTACGTAGTTGATCAAAGAACGCAGTGGGAAGAGGCCGATGCCGCCGGCCACGAAGAGGATATCCTCACCCTTGAGCGTATCCAGGGGAAAGCCGTTACCGAAAGGACCCCTGATTCCGACCTTTGCGCCCTTTCCCAGTGTATGTAGTTTGTTGGTGACGCTCCCGGTGGCCCTGACGGCCAGCTCGAATGATCCTTTATGAGTAGGCGAGGAAGTGACCGAGATAGGGGCCTCGCCGATGCCGAAGATTGATATCTCAACGAACTGGCCCGGCTTCTGCCCGAGCTCTTTGCCGTCATCGAATTTAAACTCGAATACCTTTTCCCTGTCGCTGAGCGTATCCACCCGCACGATCTCGGCGATGCGCGGCAGGTGGATTGACTGCTTTGCCGTTAGCTGCATAACCATTATTTCGCCTCCTTGAGCAGATTGAAAGTATCGGCCGGCAGGGCAATTTCCGCCAGGCAGGCGGTACCGCATCTGCCGCAGCCCACGCAACCCAGGAACTTATAGCGTTCTAACAGGTACTTGCCCTTACGGTACATGCGGTGGCGGAACCTCTGTTCTTTATGTTCCGGAAGTTTTCTCCGCTGGCCACCTTGGCGAACTCACTAAGCATGCAGGCGTCCCAGCGGCGATAGCGTTCGCCGCCCTTCAGGCTAAGGGCCATATCGTCCTGCACGTCGAAGCAAACGCAGGTCGGACAGACCATGACGCATGACCCGCAGCTAAAGCAGGAGGCCGCTTTATCCTTAAATATTCCGCTTTCCCACATAGCATCGAGCAAGGCAGGTATCTCATCCGGCTTCATATTGAGGGATACCTTATATTTTTTCAGGGCATCTTTGCGTACCTTGTCGCGCTTTTCCTGATCGGCGGACGTGCCTTCCCTGGATTTAGCATGTTTCTTAATCAGGTTGTCGCCTTTATTTGTGCCCACGGTCACGAAATAATCGCCGCCGATATCGGTCAGCATCAGGTCAAAGCCTTCCTTGGTAGTGGCCGTACCCATGCTGGCGGCGAAAGACTTGGGGATGGGGTTAAGACAGTCAACGCCAATGATGGTAGAGTTGTTACGCTTGAGGAAATAATTGGGGTCGGGGTTATTGCCCCCGTACACCGCATCGAAGAGCTGCAAAGCCCTGATATCGAAGGGGTGTACCCCGACAAGACACATTGTCTTTTCCTCGACCACCGGCTCAACTTTAGGTGTATTGCCGACCTCGTACTTCAAGACCGTTTCAACCTGCGGGAAGAAGTACTTTTTGGGAGGCAGCAGCGATACGTCATAGTCAAGCCGCAGATCAGCGGCACCCTTCAGCGGGCCGAAATTAAATTTGTTACCCTGGGCCTTGATACCGATGACCTCTCCTGCAGCCTTCGTCTTGATCAACTCATCGACGAAGCCTGCCAGGTCTTTCCTGGAAATCACCCTGTTCTGCATACACAACTCCTTCAGGTTATTTTATTTGCATTTAACACTATGCAGCATATGTAAATATGTTCATAAATAGGTATCTAATTCGTAAATTAAACCTATTAAGCTAAAAACATTTTTTTAATAAATCAGCGGGACAACGTTTTTACAACGTTTCCGCGCGGGTCGTATACGGTCACTTCCAGAGGCATAGTGCCCGGTAATGTATGTGTAGAGCAGGACATACAGGGGTCGTACGGCCTCCATGCCATCTCTATCTGGTCCAAAAGCGATTCGGGTATGTCCTTGCCCGGTTTGATCAACGCTTCCGCCGCCTTCTTGACTGACATAAACAGGGCTGCCTGGTTGTTAGTGGTACCTACGATCAGGTTGCACTTCTTAATCAGGCCCTTTTCATCGGCGGTATAGTGGTGTGTGAGCGTACCGCGCGGGGCCTCCACTATGCCGACGCCTTCAGTCGGCTTATTGGTTGGGATGTTCCTTATATTCGGGCCGGTTATCTCCTTGTCCTGGCTGAGTTCGAGCAGCCTTTCGGCGGCGTAAAGAAGCTCGATCAAGCGCGCCCAGTGGGTTGCCAGCGTGTGGTGCACAGGTTTTCCACCCAGCGTGGAATACATTTTCTGGTATTCTTCCTGCGCCAGCGGGGTAGCCATGCCGTCGGCGGCGTTGAGGCGGGAGAGAGGGGTAGCCCGGTAAACACCGCTGTCTTTGCCGTCCACAAAACCTTTCCAGCCTACCTTCTTGAGGAAGGGGAACTTGGTATAGCTCCAGGGTTCCACGTGCTCGGCAATATGCTCCAGGTAGTCGCGCGGCGCGTATTTGGCAAATTCTTTGCCGGACGGGTCGACCACGCGGACCTTGCCATCATAAAAATTGACCTTGTTCTTATCGTCCACCAGCCCCATGTAGTAGGTCTGGTGTGTAAAGGCATCGCTGACTATCATGTCCACGTAGGCTTTATTCTGCAGTACGATGTCATTGAATACTTTCAGCGATAATTTGGCGAACTCAACATCCCTTTTGGCGATGTCTTCAATTTGCTTTCTATCCTCAGCAGAGATGCTCTTGCTGACGCCTCCCGGAAGGCCGAAGACCGGGTGTATCTGCCTGCCGCCCACTGTCTGGATGATCCAGTGGTTCTCTTTGCGGGTATTAAGTACCTGCCCGGCCAGTTCCATGCCTACCTTGGCGATGACGCCCAGGATATTGCGCTGGGCCACCGGGGCATCGGGTCCCATGATGAAATCCGGCCCGCCCAAAATATAAAAATGAGTGGTGTGATCGGTAACATAGAATGCGCTGTAAAGCAGCTCGCGTATCTTTTTTGCCGTGCTGGTTGGCTCGGTGCGGAACATATCGTCCAGCGCTTTGGTGGCTGCCATGTGATGTGCTTCGGGGCAGACACCGCAGATACGCTGTGTGATCTGGGGCATGTCTTCAACGGGGCGGCCTTCGCAGAACTTTTCGAAGCCGCGCAGTTCGGGTATCTGCAGGTAGACATTGGCTACGCTGCCGTCGTCATTGAGGAAGATAGTGATCTTGCCGTGTCCCTCAAGCCTGGTGATAGGGTCGATTATTATCTTTCTCATGGCTTGATCCTCGCCCTGTTTATCATAGAGTCGGCCAGGCTATAGCGGTAGGCCGTTCCTGCCGGATCGACGATGCCGTCGAGGATCTTCTCTATCTCTTCGGGGTCGTTTGAGTCGACGATGGACGCCAGTGCGGTGAGGAAATGGCTGCCCTGGTCGCGCACGCCCTCGACCGGGCCATAGCAGCCGGTGCAGGGCATGTTGGCCTGGGGGCAGGGGGCGCCGCAGCCGCCGCGTGTGGCCACGCCGTAACACAGGAAACCCTGCTCGAGCAGGCATTTATCGGGCTCGGGTGCAAGTTCATAGGGCCTGTGAAAGGCTTTGATTTTCTTTTCATGTTTTATACGGGGGCAATCGGTGCAGACTGCGCTGGCAGGATGGGCGATGACCGTGCCCTTTAGCGGCAATTTTCCGCTTATCAGGGCTTCCAGCGCCAGCCAGGTCGTCTTCTCCTCCGGGGGGCAGCCGGGAACGAAATAGTCCACGTCAACCGTCTGTGCCAGGGTCCTGACCGTGTTATAAAATTCCGGCAGGTCCAGTTCCCCCTCGGGGACGGTGGTTTTAGTCTTCGGCAATACTTTGGCAGCATTGTCGGTGGACGGGTTATCCAGGTAGACGCTATCCAGTATCATTTTGCTAGTGAAAAAATTGGCCAGGCCCGGTATGCAGCCTTCATAGGCGCATGAGCCGTAGGCGATCATAAGCTTTGATTTTTGCCGGAGCAATTTAGCCATGTGTTCATTCTCGGAATTACGGATGGCGCCGTTGAACAGGCAGGCATCGATGCTCTGGTCGGACATCTTCTCAACGTCTGCATACTTGGCATCGATGGCAACCGGCCAGAATACAATATCGGCTGCTTCGGCGAGCTTGAGTATCTTATCGCCGATAGCAAGGGTGGCTATTTCACAGCCGCCGCAGGAGGCGGCCCAGTACAGGGCAACCTGGAGTTTAGCCAACTTTCGACTCCTCTTTTAGTTTAAAGGGGCCTAAGGCCCTGACTTTCTCGGTCATTTCGTTGACTATATGCGAAAAGCGGTCACCTTCGGAAGCGGAGACCCAGTCTAATTGGAACCTTTCCTCCTCGATGCCGAGCTGCTTGAGGGTCCTTTTCAGGAGCATCATACGGCGAAGGGCTTTGTAGTTGCCTTCTGCGTAATGACAGTCGCCGGGGTGGCATCCCAGTACCAGCACACCATCGGCGCCGAGTTCAAAGGCACGGAGGATGAAGGCGGGTTCGACACGGCCGCTGCACATAACGCGGATGGCACGCACATTGGCAGCGCACTTCATTCTAGAGGTCCCTGCCAGGTCCGCCCCGCGGTATGAACACCAGTTGCATAGAAATGCGACGATCTTAGGTTCGAAGTCTGTCATATCAGTTTATATACGATATTGACCGTCTGCAGGCCTCAGTAATTAAACTACCAAATGCAGTAAATTGTCAATTGTAATGCGTGTATTAAAATTGCCTAGTCTGTATCTGTCAGCCTGGCCACCGGCCTCTTCAGCCGTTCGCGGTGCAGGAGGGCTGTCTGGTCCAAATCAAAGGCCTGTTTGACCATTGCTTCGAGGCCGTTGCAGTTCTGTTTAATAAATTTAGTATCCAAAGAATAGAATACCAGCGGTCCCTCACGGCGGGCTTGCAAAAGTCCGGCGTCATGGAGGATGCCGAGGTTACGGGAAGCACGGGTCTGGCTGATCCGCATGGCCTGTTTAATCTCCAGTACGCAGGCCTCCCGTTCCATTAGTAGATAAAGGATCCTGAGCCTTGTTTCGTCTGCCATGGCTTTAAATATTTGGAGTAAATCACGCATTTTATCTTAGTCCTTTTACATTTATGCGCACATGCACAATAGTATTAAGCTTGTATGACATATTACTATATCTGCCGGAATGGTGTCAATGGGGTCGGCGGCCTCGAAATCTGCCGATATTATAAGTCACGAAGCGCATAAATGGAAATTGGAGTTTTAGTGTGTCTTTGT
>JAPLHL010000037.1 GCA_026389655.1 Chloroflexota bacterium | reverse complement strand
TCATAGAATCACCTCTTTTACCTATTACACGCTGCAATTATATGCTGATTGTGCCTTTAAGATAGGGGACTGCCCTTCCGCTAATCTCTACCCTGTCGCCCAAGTACCTGCAGAACAGTTCGCCGCCGCGTTTGGATAACTGACAGGCATTCAGGGTATCCTTCTTCAAACGCCTGGCCCAGTAGGGGACCAGCGTGGAATGAGCGGAGCCGGTGACCGGGTCCTCGTTTATGCCGGCGGCCGGGGCGAAAAAGCGGGAGACGAAATCCGTCACATCCCCCGGAGCTGAGACGATTATCCCCAGGCAGTCCAGCTGTTTAAGGAGCCCGAAGTCGGGTTCGATAGATAATATTTCTTCCTGAGAACGATACACGGCCAGATAGTCCCGCGTCCGGTAAAGCTCAACCGGCTTTTGCCCGAGCGCCCGGTTGATCAATTCGTTCGGCCCGGCACTAACCGGCTCCATAGCTGGAAAATTCATCCTGATCAGGTCGCCATCCCTGGTGACGACCAGTTCACCGCTCTTAGAGGAAAACCTGATCTCGCTGGATCTGTGGTTGCAGTAGTTGAATATAACATAGGCGGCGGCCAGTGTGGGATGCCCCGCCAGCTCAATTTCGATCTTTGGCGTAAACCAGCGTATTTCGTATCCGGTCTCGCTCTGCACGAAAAAGGCGGTCTCAGATAGATTATTTTCCTCGGCAATCTTCTGCATCAGGCCGTCATCAAGCCATTCGCTGAGCGGGCAGACAGCAGCAGGATTACCACCGAAAACACGGCCTGTGAATGCATCGATCTGATACAGCGGTATTTCCATCTTGCCACCTCTTGAATACTAATGCGTAACGGATTATAACCAATTTATTACAGAACTGTATATTAACTGCTATGAAATAAAACCGTATAATCCTCTATAATAAGTACCTGGAGCGGGGAAGAATTAAGTACCCGTTCTTGTTTAATGTAAGGAAATAAATCCGTGGACAACGATAACATCTCCCTCAAATTCCCTGAAGGCTTCCTGTGGGGAGTGGGATCTGCTGCCTACCAGTTCGAAGGGGACAGCGTTAATACACAGTGGTATGAATTCGAGAAGAGAGGCGGCATCAAGACCGGAGAGCGCAGCGGCAAGGCATGTGACTGGTGGAACAATGCAGAGAAAGACTTCGATATCGCTAAGGGAATGGGACTAAATTCACTGCGTATATCAGTGAGCTGGGCAAGGATAGAACCGGAGGAAGGCATATTCAACCCGGAAGCCGTCGAGCGCTACCGCCAAATATTATCGGCGTTGATCGAGAGAAATATCAGCCCAATTATTTGCCTTCATCATTTCGCCCACCCCGACTGGTTTGAAAAGAAAGGCGCTTTTTTATCGGCGGATTGCATCGATGATTACAAGCGTTTCGTTAAATTCGTCGTGTCGGAATTGCATGACCTTTGCGATACCTGGCTGACTTTCAACGAGCCCAACGTGTATGCGGCCGAAGGGTACCTTGACGGCAACCATCCGCCTGCCATACAAGGCAACCTCCCCGGGTATTTCCGTGTGCTGGGCAATATGGTGCGCTGCCATGCGGCAGCCTATCACACAATACATGCTCTACGGAGAGAGGCGCTGGTAAGCTTCGCTAACCATTTCATCATCTTCACACATGCCAAAGACCAGCTTTTCGACCGTTTTGCAGCCCGCATCGCCAGCGACACCTTCAACAACGTATTTTTCAACATGCTCGAAGGTAAAAAGCTGCCGCCGTTTTGCGGGCTGAAGGATTGCAAAGAGCCGCTCAAAGGGACTTTTGACTTCATCGGCGTCAATATTTATGGCGGGGCCGATGTCGCCTTCGACCTGTTTAAACCGCACATGGGCTTTATCCGGCGGATAAAGCCCACCGGCGGCCGTACCGGAGACCTCGACCCGGACGGCGCCGCTATGTTCGGCGAGATCTATCCGCAGGGGATAAAGACCGTCGTCGAAAAGCTGGCGCACTACGGCAAACCCTTCTTCATACTGGAGAACGGCGTCCCTGACAGAGACGACAAGGTGCGGCCGTGGGTAATCGCTACCGCCGTCAAGACTATCCACGACCTGATAGAGCAGCGTTACAAAATCCTGGGATACCACCACTGGTCACTGGTGGACAATTTCGAGTGGGCTCTCGGATATTCCATGAAGTTCGGCCTGGTGGAGATAGACCCTGCCACGCAGGAAAGGAAATTGCGTCAATCCGCTTCATTCTATTCGGAGATCGCAAAGGCAAACGCCCTGACACGTGAT
>JAPLHL010000227.1 GCA_026389655.1 Chloroflexota bacterium | reverse complement strand
AGGTCGATAGCATTTCGAAGAAGTGAATTAGCGGGACAAAAACACCCTTTCTCTGAAGAATGCCCCATAGCAAGCAAGGAATAATGTTCACGTTCAACCAAAGTTTTAAGAACAAGATAATCGATTTGATCTACTATATGCTCAGTCTGGGCTTTGTGGGTTGCACGTGCAGATATAATTAATTCGTCACGGACATCCGAAAGTGTTTGAGAATTATGTTCACCAATGGCAAATGTAAGCCCCATTACCGGGTCTGCATCGACAAACAATATTGGTCTGATACCATAATCTATCAGAGATCGCCCGAGAAGAGATGAAAAGGATGTTTTCCCAACTCCTCCCTTTCCGCATATAGCAATGATTTGTTTTCCCATTTTAATAGTCCCCATTTCACCTGCCCTTAAGTAAAACTGATTTATGGAATAAAATAAAAATTCAATACATTCTAACCGCAATTTTATTATTCTGTAAAAAATATGTCCGGAAAGGACTGGAGCCATTAAGCTTATAGAAAAGCTAGCCGTCCTTGCCTTGGCTAGCATCGTCACTTCTGCCTTGTCTGGCCGATTCGCTGAATCCTACTTAAATAAAGTCTGAAGCACTTTCAGACCTGTCCCCGTGCACATTCAATTCTACCGGAATCGCTCATCTACCTAACTATAATGGTCATAAAAATAGCAAAATATGACCAAAATATTAAACTTAATGGCCAAATCTATTGACTTTCAACTTTGACCGTTTATAATTTCGCTGAGGACTTGAATTTGATGGTCGGGGGTTGCATCTTAATCTTTTAAACATTAACCTTTGGAAAGCCATGTGCCGCAGGTACGGGAAGTGATGCTTCCCACTGAACGTCTTTTTCATATCGATCATTTTGGCAGTCTCATTCGTGGCAACAGGATGCAACAATAATACGGCATCAACGCTTCGTGGCCGTGCATGTCAATGGGGTCAAATCGGGGAGGGTATTAGTATCCGGGACTGTACTGAAATACACCAGACGTGTCACATGCTCGATCAGGTCTGCAACGAACTGACCGGTTTCAACGGCCACGTAGGCGACCTGGCGATCACAGTGCCTGAATCCGTCATAGAGCCGCCCGTCACCGTAATAGCTATAGACTTCGAAGCTCAGTCTTAAAGAATAAAATATTGGAGGAGGACTTACAGATGACACGGAAACCAGCAGCTATAATATCTATACTCTCAGTATGTTTAGTCATACTGATACTCGTGGGTTGCGCTCCGTCCGGTCAGGCAGGACAGGGTGCCCAGGCACCTGCAGAACAAAAGGTCTTGAAACTTGGCTGTATCATGCCATTCACGGGACCAGCGGGCCTTTGGGGTAACAGTATCAAACCGGGCATGGAGATATATGCCCAACTTATCAATGAGGACGGCGGTGTCAAGGTTGGTAATGACATGTATAAGATAGAAATGGTTTACAAAGACGGGTTTGAACCTGCTATGAGTGCCACTGCGGCAAGAAGCCTTATTTATGACGACAAGGTGAATACCCTTGTTGGCGTGTTAAGCATGGGGAATACTCCAGTAACACAGGTAAGCAGCCCGGAAAAAGTTATAACATATTTAGGAAGTATCGGTGGGCGGGATGCTTTGCCACCTGATCAATCATATGCAGTGTATGGCTACCCCTCGATGGAAGCGGCTATGAATTTTGCGCTTGCTATAATGGAGGGTTTCCCTCAATACCATAATATATGCTGGGCAGGGCCTGAAACGGGTGTAAAGGACGCGCATACATACGCCAAGCCTGTGGACGATCGACTTAAAAAGGACTTCGGTATTACAAGTACACGATGTTACTATCCTGCAGGAACAACGAACTTCACCCCGTACATCACTAAGATGGCAGAGGATGGCGTGGAAGTCGTGTATATATTAGCCGGGGTTCTTGATATATGCATGTTTGCCAAGCAAAGAACGCAGTTGGGTTATAAATGGCCCCTTTTGCAGATGTCGGCTCCGCTGGATTACGACACTCTTAGGGGTATAGTTGGCAGTGATGAAGGCATGCAGAATCTTGTAGTCGATTATCCGATTCCCTGGGAGTTCAAAAAGGTCACTGTCGCTCCTAAATACCTGGATATGGCAAAAAGGATATGGGCCAAGCATAAGGAAATATATAAAAAAGATATGTATATCGGTGCATATGCCTTTTCCATCACAAGCATGGGGCAGTACTTTGAGGCGCTCCAGCAGGCCGGAACTACTGACCCGGATGCCGTAATGCGCACGATAAGGACCGGAACTTTTGACTCGTTTATGGGTAGATACACCACATCCGGAAAGACAACTAACTATGGTTCCAATGTTTGCTACGGATATCCGTGTTGCCTGGGGGTGTTAAGAGGTAAGCAATTTGAATACCTCAGTGAACATCCTTTGATGGATGTAGAGCATCCATTCGTCCCTGAAGTAAAGGATTAATAATATATGCAGTTTATTGTTGCAGCGCATCACTATAA
>JAPLHL010000500.1 GCA_026389655.1 Chloroflexota bacterium | reverse complement strand
TTATATCCAGCGCATTCCCAGCAGCCGGTCAGATGCTTTTCCATCGCGCAATTCCTGACCTGGCAGCGGTCGCCCTTCCAGCCTCCCCCTTCCCTGCAGACTGATTTACACTCCAGATTGCGAATTGCACGTAACACGCTGACAAATTCGGGGTAGTTCTTAAACTCATGATTGGCTTCGGACCAGTAGGTCTGCCCCGCTTTTAACTCAGCGTACCTGTCAAACTGGAGCTCTATCAAAAGCTGGTCAAGCCGGGCAGCAGTGAGAAAAAGCTCTTTCCTGGATGGTATGCAATCTTTGCAGTAGAGGCCGCAATATGTTGTGAGAATACTGTCATCATCCATGGCCACGGCTAAATAATGTTTTTTATTACTATGCTCTGTTCGCGGTGCGGTCCGATGGAGATTATGTGGAATGGGCATTTGATAAGGTCTTCGATCCTTTTCACATACTTACGGGCGTTCGCCGGCAGCTTTTTAGCATTGCGTATATCAGTTGTTGGAGCTTTCCAGCCGGGTAATTCCTCGTATACAGGTGTACAATTTTCCAGGGCTTCCACATCCGCCGGAAAGCGGTCAACTGTCTTTCCACCCATCTGATACGCCACGCATATTTTGACAGCGTCCATTTCGTCCAAAACATCCAGGCGGGTAAGTATACCGCTGGTGAATCCGTTCAACTCGGTAGAGTAGCGGCCTACAACGGCATCAAACCACCCGCAACGCCTGGCCCTGCCGGTAGTGGCCCCGTATTCATGGGCATGCTGCCTGATATATTCGCCAACCTCATCTTTTAGCTCGGTGGGCATAGGACCACCCCCCACCCTTGTAGTATAAGCCTTAAAAATGCCCACTACCCGGTCGATCCTGCGCGGGTTTATACCGGACCCTATACAGGCCCCTGCCGCAAGTGGTGAGGAAGACGTAACAAAGGGATAGGAGCCAAAATCAGGGTCAAGCATTGTACCCTGAGCGCCTTCCAGCACAATATTGCTGCCCTTGCTGATCAGGTCATTTACAAGAGAAGTAGTATCCTTTATATGGGGCGCCAGCCGGGCCGCGTAGCCCGAGTATTCTTTGAAAATAGACTCAAGGTCCAGTGCCGGCACATTATAAACTTTCGTAAGCAATTCATTTTTAGAAGCAAGAATACCGGCGAGCCGTTCCTTGAGCGTCTTGGGGTTGAGCAAATCGCAGGTGCGTATACCTCGACGTGCTGTCTTGTCGGCGAATGCCGGTCCGATGCCCTTCTTAGTAGTCCCGATAGCTCCCTGCCCGCGCTTTTCCTCTTCGAGCCCGTCAAGTAATATGTGCCAGGGCATTATCAGGTGTGCGCGATCGCTAATGTGAAGGTTGCCGACATCCACTCCCCTTGACTTGAGGGCGTCCAACTCTCCCAGAAGTACGCCCGGATTTATCACAACGCCATTGCCTATAACACAGATTGCCCGCGGATAAAAAATGCCGGAAGGTACTATATGCAGTTTAAATTCGCCATTGGGATTAATGACCGTGTGGCCGGCGTTGTCTCCTCCGGAAAAACGTATAACAGCATCCGCCTTCTCTGAGAGAAGGTCAACTATTTTACCTTTGCCTTCGTCGCCCCATTGGGCGCCGATAACAGCTACAACTGACATTCTTTCTACCCTAAATTGGACATGCCAAAATTTATTATCGTATTAATCCCTTGGAATGACGCAAGTACGTCAAATTATCCACGGGCCGTATAGTTCTTGCCCCAGAAATACAGGAGGGCGCTACCGCCGACTATCAGGACAACAATGCCCATTAAAATAGTGAGGAAAATGAGAAGCCCAATACCGACATCCGCCCAGGGATACCCCATTGCTGCCAGAACAATGCCTCCTACTATCCAGACCAAAGTTGCTGCCGCCAGAGTACACAAGCTTACCTCAAATATTTTATCGCTCATTTTTGTACCTCAGTCTCCTTTCCAACCTAACATTTTATTTTCTTGCTTGTTGCCAAACAAACAGAAAACGTTGCCCCACAGTCACAAAAGAAAGGACCACTACTATGGCCAAGGCGATGAAAACCTGGCTCAAGAGCAGTCCGAGCGCTAATATTATAACCCGCTCAGGACGTGTAAACAAGCCGACGGTGCAGTCTATACCCAGCCCCTCTGCCCTGGCCCGAATGTAGCTCGTTAAAAAAGACCCGATCATGGCCAGGAAAATCAGCACCAGCTCCCAGACTACGCTGAATGGCCAGACCGCAACGCTGGTAATGAAGATAAAGCTGAGGAACAAGGCCCCCTCTGTCACCCTGTCTGATACTGAATCAAATAGCGCCCCGAGTTTTGTGGTTTTTTGCATATATCGGGCAAGCGCTCCATCAAGCATGTCAAAAAGGCCGGCAAGCAGAAACACTATGCCGCCTATCAACAGATGTCCGAAACCGATGATAACGGCTGCAGCCAGGTTTAATACTACACCGCTGATGGTCATGGCATCGGGTGTGAGATGTAGTTTGCTGATCACCGGGACAAGCGGCTTCGTTAGAGCGTTCTGCGCTTTCTTGCGTACATCCTGGAATGTTGACATTATCGTATCCTTTATTAATTCACTTGCAGAGAGTCATGTAAAAGTCCATTACCTGCCGGCTTACGTTTTCCCAGCTGTATTTTTCAGCAGTCAGAAGACCTTGCTCTGCCATTCTTGCCCGCATTTGTTTATCTTTCAACAGGGTCAATAATGCATTCGCCAGAGAGCGGTGATTACTTGGTTTCGCCAGAAGCCCTTCCTGCCCGTGGGTCAGTACGCTGGCATAGCCAGCTATGTTGGTTGCCACCACCGGCGTACCGCTGGCCATGGCCTCCAGAAGGACTATGCCGAAGCTTTCTCCCCCATTAGCCGGAGCGCAAAAAATATCGGCTGTGCGGTAGTATTGAGGCAGTTCATTAAACGGTACAAACTTGGTGAATACCGCATGGTCATTCAACAGAATGCGAGCCAGCATTTCGTAATAACCTCGCAGCCGGATGCCAGGGCCGGCGATTATCAGCCGGAAATTGGGGAAGCTTTTTTTTACGACTGCACAGGCACGGATGAGATCGCCCACGCCCTTTCGTTCTTCCAGCCTTCCCACAAACAGTATATTCAGTTTGCCGTCTTTAAACTCCTTGCGAACAGGGCCGTTGACCTGATAATGCTGCGTATCCACACCGTTGGGGATAATATGGTAATCGCCCGGGAGATATTTTGATATATATGTCAGGGCAGGCTGAGATACGGCAATTTTACCATGAAGCTTCTTGCCCAATTTACGCAAGATCGGCTGCCCAAGCCAGTAGGCGGCAGATTGTTCGTGGCAGGCATGGAAAGTCCCGACATTGATGGCCTGTGACTCTGTGAGAGCGCTTAAGCAGAGCATGGGTATGAACGGTTCATGCATATGAATAATGTCGAAATTCTCCTTGTCGAGTACCCACCTTACCTGGTAGGGTAGCCATGGAGATAGTGGTATACGCGCGGTAGTGCCTCCATACGGAATAGGAAGGGGCCTCCCGACAGCGGTTACCTGCTCATCCATATACCGCGTGCCTTTTCTATGCATTGGTGCGATGATCTTCACGTCATTACCCATAAGATGCAAATGGTGTGCAAGATATGAAACGTGATTTATAACACCGCCGGGATGGGAATAGTCGTACGGTGAAACGAGCCCAATTTTCATAGGCCTGACATATTGTCCTTTCCTAAGGCTCCCTATCAAGCTGTTTCAGGCAGGCTGATGGGGTGTTGCTGGTCCTGGCCGCTGATAAATTGTTCCAGGCGCCTTCGTGCTTCGTCGTCCGAGTATTGAATAGGTGGCGATTTCATGAAATATGCACTGGGCGCAACCACGGCGCCGGCCAACCCGCGATCTTTGGCGATCTTGA
Source organism: Chloroflexota bacterium (assembly GCA_026389655.1). Classification (GTDB taxonomy): domain Bacteria; phylum Chloroflexota; class Dehalococcoidia; order GIF9; family UBA5629; genus JAFGLP01. Next base: position 1,626 of record JAPLHL010000500.1, on the reverse strand, counting down.
AGCAGCGAACAGCATCTATAACCACTCCTGCCGAGTTCGGGCTGTCCCAGACTTCCAGCTTGCATTCAAGGTTAAGAGGAACATCGCCGAAAGTGCGTCCTTCCATCCTGATGTGACAGAACTTGCGGTCCAGCAACCAAGGAACGTAATCACTTGGTCCAACATGTATATTATCGGGACTCATTTCATAGTCGAGCTGGGATGTGACGGAATTGGTCTTCGATATCTTTTTTGATTCCAGACGCTCACGCTCAAGCATATTATAGAAGTCAGTATTTCCGCCGAAATTCAACTGGTAGGTACGTTCCAGCTTGACACCGCGATCTCGGAATAGGCGGGTAAGCACCCTGTGAACAATAGTGGCGCCGACCTGGGACTTGATGTCATCACCGATGACGGGCATCCCGGCTTCTACAAAGCGGTTGTGCCAGTAAGGTTCCCTGCCGATGAAGACGGGGATGCAATTAACGAGCCCGACCCCGGCATTCAGTATTTGCTCTATGTACCACTTGGTGGCCTCTTCGCTGCCAACCGGCAGGTAGTTAATGGCCACATCAGCTTTGACTTCTTTAAGTATGTTCACGATATTAGCGGTAGGTCCGGGCGCCTTCTCAATGATTTTACCAAGGTATTTGCCTAAGCCATCATGAGTCATGCCCCTGACGACCTTTACTCCCGTGGCGGGAACATCGCAAAACTTATATGTGTTGTTGGGTTTGGTAAAAATAGCCTCAGACAGGTCCTTGCCTACCTTGTTCTTATCAATGTCGATAGCTGCGACAAAATTGATATCCCTGATGTGATATCCTCCCAGGTTGACATGCATCAAACCGGGCACGAATTCATCGTCTTTGGCTTTTTTATAATAGTGGACTCCCTGTACAAAGGACGATGCGCAGTTGCCCACGCCTATTATTGCTACGTTTATTTTTCCCATTTTGGTCAACTCCTTTTAGATATACGTAAACCTAATTTACCTTATGGTTGCCGTTGCCAATCATTTCGTTAATTATGCGTTTTGGCCTGACCAGCCACATAGGTATCTTGGATTCGTGCAAAATCTTATCTGCTACGCTTCCCAGTACCCATCGGGCAATGCCGCTTCTCCCGTGGGTTGACATTGCTATCAAGTCGGCTTTCTCATGCTTTGCCTGGTCGACTATCCTGGCTGCAGGGTCACCGGTCATTATTTTAGCCGTGACATCTATACCCTTTTCAGTCAGCCTGTGATTTACCTTATCGAGATATTTCTCCCCGGCATCGTGCATGGCTTTAACAATATCTGTAAATTCGGGACCGAGCATGCGTGCCTCTATGAGGTGCGGTTCAGGTATCACATGCAGCAATACCATCGATGCTCCCGTTTTGAGTGCCACGGCTTCCGCATCGTGTAATGCTGCTTCACCGGTGTCCGAGCCGTCAAGGGGAGTGAGGATACGCTTAAATGCTACGGCCTTGTCCTTATCGATTTCCTTCGTTTGTTTACTATGGATACCTAATATGGGGACAATTGATTGTGATACTACTTTTTCGAATACACTGCCGAGCCACCATCGCTTTAACCCGCTATGACCGTGCGTCGCCATGATAACGAGGTTCATGTGATGCTTCCGCGTATATTCCAGG